>PMZB01000158.1:0-696 GCA_003170575.1 Chlamydiia bacterium
TACCGAAAGATTGATAACGAGATTCTCTACGTCAACTCTCGTCTATATCCTTGGGGAAAGGATAACCGTCGCTGCTACCTGCACTTATACTACAACGCACATGCGCGGGCAAATGCCGTCGACCGGTTCAACGAGGAGCTTGTGAGATATAAAGAAGAACTGGAGTCAGGAAAACTTATTAGCGAACACCAAGAGGCGTATGATACATTCTTTGTAGTGAAGACTACCCCCAAGCGGGGAATAAAAATCTCATACAATACTGAGGCTGTTAACCAATACATCAATCGTTACTCAGGGTTCCAGGTGCTGCTAACCAACAGTATCAAAGACCCGGTGGAAGCCCTGCAAATATACCGAGACAAAGACGTAGTGGAAAAGAGCTTCAGCGACTTAAAAAACCAGCTGGACATGAAGCGTTTGCGAATGCATAGCTCGGCGACCGTTGATGGTAGGCTCTTCGTCCAGTTCATTGCTCTTATCTACATAAGCGCTTTGCGCAGGGAGATGAGAAAGTCAGATCTTATTGAGCGGTACACGGTTCGTGAGCTACTGCAAGAAATGGAAACTCTAACCAAAGTAAAATACTCAGGTAAGTATGGCTATATCCTCACCGAGGTGACAAAACCACAACGAGAGATTCTGAAGGGCATGAACATCGAGCTTCCCGGCAGGACCTAGGTACAATTTTCCCGGGAA
>PMZB01000158.1:719-4972 GCA_003170575.1 Chlamydiia bacterium
TTTAATTGCTGGGCTTCATGCATAAACTTAAGAGGCTTTTTGCCCAGCTCTTGATGGCAATCCAGCAGAGTATTTGCTCAACTCTCATCTACATATATGAGTGAGTTTTAAGATTAGTAAAGTATGATAAAAAAATGAGCATCTAGCAATTTTAAGTTTTTTTCGATTTACAAGAAACGAACAAAGACCTAATCTTTACCTGGTCTTTATAAAAGAAAAACTGTGCTAAAAATTAATCATGGAGTTTTTACGCAGGTCTTTTGGAAAAGTTCTATCGTTACAAACGATGAACACGTCTAGGTTTGCGTAAAGACTCTTCCTGTAGGGAGGAGGAGTTTATGAGTGCCATAGCAACCTTGTGCCAAGTCGTTACTAATGTCTTCGAAGCATTAGATGTAGCTAGAACTGTTTCTGATATTCCACGCTGTCGAACGCGTTTAGAAAAAGCGGAGGCAATCTTTCATGTAGCTGGCCGCAGCCTTGCTCTTCTCTGTAATACTANNAATTAAAAATATGGAGACTAGGCTCAGAACTATTGATTGTTCTGTCGCATTTGCATCAGGTATGCAAAATTTTGTAAATTTGCCAATTGATCCGGAATCTTTTTCAGCTCGCAAGATAGTTGGTCATTTCGAGCGAAATATGCTGTGCCCAATGGTTGGACTATGTCGATCTTATGCAGAAGCAGAAGTTCTTGAAGAAAAAGCCTATTTAGAGCTATCCCCTGAAGAGTTTGCTGCCACTAAGAGGACTATAGAAAAGGATGATAAAACAGGAGGAACAACCGCTTTTACTCATAAACCCCTCGATCGAGAAGAATGCCAAAAGGTAATTTCTGAATTTTCGAGCTTTTCCGACAAGGCTAAGATTTTTGAAGCTGTTGTACAATCTGGCCTACTAACAACTTGCGCAATCGGTATAGAGGCTCGGTGCAAAAAATTAGCCGAAGTTCTGCAGGCACGCGAACATTATATTCATCCGGGGGTTCCAGCCTTGTTGGATCATAATGTCTTAGCTGCAATAATCCTACCTCCTGAATCAGTATCTTTACCCCCGCGAGTTCAGCCTGCACAAGATTTACTTATAAATTCGCTCGACCTCCTTGCCTCCCCATCAATTCCTGAAGCTTTGCAAGACGATGTTGTGTTTAGTGCGAATATCTGTCCAATCTCGCGAGAACCAATTAGGCACCCCGTTGGTGATCCTAATAATCGTACTATCTACGAAAGAGACTACCTCTATCGGGCGATAGATCAAACAGGTCTCTCTCCAATAACACGCCGACCCCTTACTCGAGAACAACTTATTCCCATGCCAGATTTGCAGAATAGAATTGACAGTCGCTTGAGAATGTATCAAGAGGCCTTTCGTGCATATATTGCAGAACATCAAAATCAACAATCCCAAGCTTAACTAAAAGGAAATTATTATGAGTTATATTTCAACAATTTGTCGATTAGCTAATTTTTTTATTGAAGGAGCAGAGCTGGCCGACAAGGTTTCTAAAGCTTCTAGAACTGATAATAGAGACCTCAAAATCCCATATATTGCTGCAGCAGTTATGAAGGCGGTTGCATGCAGCCTCAACTGTACCTGTGCTGGGGCTGATGCTTTTGGAGTTCCCGTTGCTACTCTTTGTAACATAAAAAGTCTTGAAGTTCTGGCTCGATTTGGCAACTCCATCACCACTGCAATGGCTTTATCAAGTGAAGCTTCTGTGCGTCGTTTGTCAGGGGGGTCTACATCACTTTCACAATACATATGGGCTTTTGAAACAGGGTATATCAGTCCGTTTGCCGGCACTTTACGCGCGCTACATGAAGGCTGTCTCTACAATGAAAGACGTCTCCTTGAGATGTCACCTGAACAATTGGCTTTAGAAAAAAGGTCTATCTTTGATGAAGATTGTGAGAAGAAGATTGGGGAACGGCCTGTTACACGTGAGGAATGTATTAAAAATGTGGAAGAACTTCCTTCGATGATTGCCAAATTGCAAACAGTCGAAACAATTACAAGACTTGGACCTTGTTCCGCTGCCGTGAAAGTCTTGGAAGATCTAGGCGTAAGAATGGAGCAGGTATTGGCATAGTTCCGAGTGCAAGATTTTGAATATTAACTCAAGAGGATTTTGTTTATGCATATTTTAGCAAATGCTGCGCGTATTGTTTCATATTTGATGGAGCTGGAGGATGTAAGAACTTCTGCTTCCAAGGTATCCCAGGAAGGGACACTCTCTAAAAAAATGATACGTATAGCTGACACGGCCGTTAAGGCAATAAGCTTGGGGTGTCGAACGGCGTGTTGCGTTGGAAGGGTAGGCGGAGCCTCCTTGCAAACTCTTCACTCTGTAAAGCAAGTAGAGAAAGTTGCGAGAGTTTGCGAACTTGGAACAACACTCATGACTGTAGGAAAAGATAGCCAGCAATCTGCTGATGCTATGGGATTTTCCGGGTCTTTTTACCGTATGGTCAACATTTTTGAAAGAATCGTAAGGCCCATCCTTTCATTGGGTCGAGTTAATGCAGAACTTGATGCATATTCCGCACGGATAGCGCTACAAACACTTGAGAACGATCAAAACTCGTCTCCTGGCCATCTTGCGTGTCAGAGGGAAATAGCAGACATTTATACTTCTTCAGCTCACCATCAAGCTGTAAATGAAACTTTGTTGCAAATGAACACTCTCTCCTTCCTTGCGATTCTCCATGAGGTTGCGCGATCAACAGCGCTGCAGCATGCACGAGATGAACAAAATGCTCTTCAGGTTGATGCAGATCCAGCCGACTTACTTAGCCTACCCTATATTCCTACTTCCTTACATGAAGACCCAATCTTTAAACAACACATCTGTCCTATAACAAAAGCTCCTATACGACACCCTGTGCTCGAACCAAATACTAATAATTATTATGAAAAAGATGATATTGAGAGAGCATTAGCCTCAGATCCTCGATCCCCTATAACAAGGCTTCCCTTAAGAAAAGAAGATCTTATTCCTCAAGAAGAGCTTCAACATATTATTGATGAAAGGTTGCGCCTGTATCAAACAATGTTTCAGGATCGAATTCAATCTTTCCTTGAGGTTCCTGGAAATCATGATTAATAGTAGAGGAAAAAAATGTGTACTGTAAGCCGATATGAAATAGGATCAAATTTTGTAGATGCCTCTTTAAGTATTTACAAAATGTGTGAAGAGAAAGACGAGTTTGGCGAATTAAGCGTATGGGAAAAGATAAAACGAGTTTGCAATTTTTTCACTTCCCTAGGCTGTGCAGGGAATAGTGCAGTGGCACTTCATGATGACCGTTATTATAACAAAATTGATGCTGGATTAAATGTGGTCAGCCTTGTGGATATAGGGATTGAAACGTATCAAGACGTTGTTGACGAAGAAAAACGTGATACAGGTGGATTCCTCAAGCTTGTGGCAAGAATCGTTCGCGTTGCTTGTTCAGTTCTTACTCTCTTGCCTCTCCCGCAACCACTCCCCGGAATTTTTTCAATTGTGAAAACCACTGCAGTTTATACGTGTCAATTTCATACTCTATTCTGGAACCCCTTTTTTATTGATCCCAGAACTGATAGTTCTCTGCCCTTTTCTGAAAAAGACGAGAAACAATTCTGTCAATGGGTCGCTTGCTTCAAGAGTGCGCAAGCTTATTTATGCTGTATCACACAAAGATTTATCAGAAGGCCGGTAGCATATCCCGATAGGGATATCCATGTAGATTTTGGAAGTATTGAAGATCTCAGGCAAAGAAATGTTACTCAGGTCATGATTATAGGGAAAATGTATTCCCTTATGGAGTTTAGTGAAGCATCTTCAGAAAAAGTAATCCAAGCAGAACGTCGCTACCAAATGTGTCGTAAACTTTATAGCACATTTATTCGTTTCCGAGGAGGTCTAAAAAAATGTATTGACAATGATGTTTTTTCTGAGGTCTCTTTTCGTCTTTTGAGAAACTATTCGCTAAGTATCAAATGTTGCCCTATTACATAAAGAGGCATCCGGAACCTTTCCTTTCCCATAAATTCAACAAATGTTTTTTACGAAAAAGCAGCGCTTTTTAACCAACTGGAAAAAAATAAAAATAAGATGCCTCCACATTGGCCTTCTGGTCTTCCGTTCAATCAAGAGAGCATTGTTGTTTCTGGTAAGGTATGTGAGAAATATGAGAGCGACATTAGAGAGGTATTTACAGAGATTCAGGCTTCTATTACAGTGATCGACCAATCCACACCTTCTTTAAAGG
>PMZB01000289.1 GCA_003170575.1 Chlamydiia bacterium
AATTCGAAAGGGGATGGCAATTGTATTAAGATATTTCTTTAAATCTTCTTGTGTTATGCCGAAAAACGACAAGATATTCTGTGGGATGAGGTGAGCTACATCTTGAGTGGCAACTGCACGCGAAAGCAAACACAGGGCAAAAAGAGCGCCAGCACCAACCATGGGAAAGGGAAGAAGCGCTACAGCGGCGTGAGCCCAAAGCAATGTTGAAACTAAATATCCAATTTCCTGTAAAAATTTCTGGAGATATCTCACATAAAAGCGATAGATATGCAAAGGCGAGATCCGCATGGAGGAGATTTTAGAAAGTTCAGATTTCAGATATTTTATGGAAAACACTTCTTTCCATGAGGGCGGGGGAGGTGAAAGAGCTTTTTTTTCAACACTTTCGTGAATAATTTCCTTCAAAAGTATATCTAAGGATTTTTCAATGGTAGGCCCAAACACTTCCATGCATATATCCCGAAGCGCTGCAACATGCTCGGCAGATATACCGACTTGATCAAGCGTTTTGCGGACCATGAGCTCAACTTCTGCGGGAAGAAAAACGGATTCAGCCGCTTTATTTTGTTCCGCTTTTTTTCTTTTGGCTTTTATGATTCTATCTGCATCCACAACTGTTGCAGCAAGCTGTTTCATTGCATCAGCTGTGATCTGCCCCTTTTGATAGAGGGAGAGCCCCTCTTCTGCGAGGGTATCTGCTGCTCGTTGAAGAAGTGCGATCAAGGCAGTGTCAAGATAAATTTCAGGTTCCTTAGCTTTTACATGCGACCACATCTGAAGAAACGCCTTTTGGCGTGCTTCAAACCTGAATTTCTGAAATTCAACCTCAGACAGATTAAGATGAAAACGAAGGTATGCGTTAAAAGGGGATTGATCAGATCCTTGGAGAGGCGTTGTGCAGTCATTCGGCGCTTCCGGTTCTTTATGCAGGCTTGGCATGAGCCCAGATGTAAGATCCTCAAAGGAATAGGAGACATTACTATCCCAACGAGGAAGCGCATGATAGCAAAGAAATTGATAGAAAAATTCCTTGTTAAGTGAGCTGCTCTCGATATCTGAATAGACAAAAGTTTCCCTTCCGTACAAAATAACTTGGAATTTTCCATCTGGTTGCTTTTTGATTTCCAGCCACACCTTTTCATTATGATCCAAAAAGCCTGAGAGACTTAAGATATCAAGTCCTAAAGGAGGCAGGCTCTCTGTCGCAGAAGAGATAATCTGCTCACCTGAACGTGCGATAATCTCAGATGCTTGCTGCATAATCTTTTCTAGGGAAGTGGTAATTGTCTTTTCAAGACCATGCTCTAAAAGAGAGTTCCATAATGCTTCCCCATGGGAATGAATTTCTTGATTTGGAGGACCTATAACAAGCTCTTTTATGTCTTCCTGCAGGCTTTTTTTGATAGCCTCATTCCAGACTTTGGGAAAGGGTAGATTCTGGAAAAGAGAGTTAAAAGCTTTGGAGAGAGCTTCCTCTATATGTGTAGCCTCAGCAAGCGATGAGGTGACTGTGGCGCAAAGCTCCTTCAAAAAACCAGCTTTCCATGTATTGAAATCATCACCTTCCTCCAATCCAGCAGCCTTCGTCAGAAGTTCCAAAGCAGGATTCTTATTACTTGAGCGTTTTGCGATTGTTCCATGAAGAAAAAGCGGATTTTCTGCATCAATGAGGGAAACTTGCTCTGCAAACTCATGGGCGAGCTGAAGAAGCTTGTTCTTGTCTTTTTCTTGGATGATTTTTTCAACTTGGTTTTCTTTATTCTGTGCAGCCTTAAAGGCATTTTGGTTTAGGCTGGGAGCGGTATCGGAAAAGTACTGGAACAAATCTTCCACTGGCACGAACGAGCCAAAAAGAAGAGCTGAAAAAAGGTGTTCATTTATCCGAGGGTCAGCGTTTGTGGGCACAGAAGGAAGCAGGGAGAGATCATACTTTGCTGTGTCTTTTTGGTGGTTCGCTGTGAGGGGAACCGGAGGGAGGAAGGGCTGAAGCAGGGAGACTTTCCCTTCCGCTTTTGGAGGCTCACACTTTGGCACTATGGTATTTCCATACACAGCCTTCCGAAAGATTTCCTTTAAATCAATTAATACCGGCGTAACTGCCAATGTGATATTATTTTTTATGCTTACGCATGAATCCCAAAGACAAGGAATTGAAGATGCAACTATTGAAATAAACTCTTGTTGCACTCCACCAATAGATTGGTCAACTCGAGGAGAATTCATTATGCCTTATGATACGTAGTGATTAAAAAAACACTATCATAGCATAAATCTTGCACAAATAAAAAAGAAAGAGTTCTTCTGTCTTATGGATCGTACAGGAATAACTTTTACAGATCTTGTGGGAAAAATCGATTCATCTCGCTCTCGATTTTTCCTCACTGGTATCTACGGATACGAGACTTCGGAAAAATCGTGAAGATCTGAACCGTTTTTCTCATCTATATACGATTCCTTATTTGTGGTGGCCTCCATGCCCGTCACCATGGCCTCCATGACCACCCGCATGGCTCCTGACTCCGCCATGATGGCCGCCCCTATATTCATGGCCGCCTCTACGATGCTCATAAAATCGACGGGGATAGTTTCGATGATAGGGATGCGACTCATAATAAG
>PMZB01000026.1 GCA_003170575.1 Chlamydiia bacterium
CATGTGTAACTTACAAGGAGGGTAAGATGGACAATAGATTAAAGGAGGAACAATGAAGCACTTATTTCTGATTCTATTTTTAGTTACGTACGCTTGGGGACAGGAGAAAGTTGACACGCTTATTCGGGCAAAAGACAATCAAGGATATTTAATATACAGGGTAAAGGGTGGTGTTATTGAGACCATCGTTGAAAAGTATATTGAAAACGGGAAACAAGTTGGCAGTCCGATTATAACCATTCACCCAAGCGAAACATTTGTTGAAGATGCCATCATAAATGATTACGATGCCTACTCAAAGGAATGCTATGCAGATTCAATGAAATCCAATTTGGCAATGATAGATTCTTTAGTTGATTGGCGTTTTCGTTATTATCATACCCGCCCAACCTTTGAAGGATTTATCAATTATCTACGTGCAAAAGTAGGAAAATAACCACCAACTAAAGAGGCGTTATGAGTTACAACACGCGAGAAATCGGGAAAACAGTGGTTGAATATTTGGAGAAGTTTCCAACTATGCGACCTCAACACTTGGCGAATCTTATATTTGAGAAACATCCCGAACTTAGTAGCGTAGAGTCTATTCGGGGTTGCATTCGATATTACAGGGGAAAAAACGGCGAATGTAATCGGGGCAAGATTGCATCAGACGAGTTCTTTGTAAAACCTAAAACAGATACAGAAATTATCAAAGAGATAATCAAATCAACCAAACTTGTGAAAGGATGATATGATACCGATTAGCATTAAACCAAAACGCATTTTGTGTTTTATGGGTGATACCCACGTCGGAAGCAAGTATTCCGTCTTTCCACCAAACTATATTACCGAACAAGGCAATACTTTGCTTCTCAATAAGGCGCAGGCACAGCTTTATGAATATTGGCAAGACATGGTAAGGGTCTGTAAAGATTTAAAAGTAGATACAATCATACATTTTGGCGACCATATCGAAGGTTCAAACAGGAAAGAACTGGGAAGATTCCTTTTGGCAAACGAGCAGGAAGATCAAAAAGAAGCCGTTTCAATCCTAATGGAACCGCTTGTATCGGGAAGGAACTACTATTCTGTTACGGGTTCAGGGTATCATCACTCCTTAGATACCGACGTAACGGAACACATAGCAGAGAAGTTAAAAAATAAATGCAAAACAGTAACCAATTTCGGCGGTGTTGTAAATATGAAGATTGAGGGTACGGGTCGAGTCTTACACGCTTCTCACGGTGAGGGTGGTGCTATGCTTTATCGCACTATGTTAATGGATAGAGAAGGGCTTTACCATTTGGCAGGACAGGCAGAAGACAAGATAATCAAAGCCGATATCATCGCACATGGACATCTACACTTCTTCGTTCATATTCACTTACGGAATCAGCATCTTATTCAAGTTCCGTGCTGGAAAATGTTCACACCTGACAGGATTCACCTAAAACTCTACCCAAAGATGCAGCCAGATATCGGGTTTGTAATCGTAATTATTGATACGGAGAATCGAATTAACATTTGGGACTATAAGTATAAATCGCCCAAGATAGACGATGTTCTAAAAAACGGTTAAATTAACAAACCAAACAAAGGAGAAAGAAATGAAATTCCGCATAGACTGGTTCTGTATAGCAATGTTCGTATTGTTTTGTCTTGCAGGGTTATTGGCTTATGTAACGGATACATTTTAAAAAAGGAAAGAGAAATGAATGAAGAAACGAATCTCAGTGATACCTTATGCGATAGCGTGCGGAACGTGTGGAACTATCTACAATGTGACTGCGGAAGCGGATCTTGTCCTTTCAATCAACTTCTGCGGAGAGTGCGGAGACAAGAAGAAAGAGAAAGACTCGAAACCGAAAGAGCCGAAGCCGAGTGGCAAGAAAGACTAAACCAGCAAAAGATAGATGGGATTGAATAATGAAAAGCATAGGTGTAAAGTCTGACAAGGGTTGTGCAGGTATAAATGGTGGTTTTCGCAATGGAGAAGGACAGAACGGAGGGGATGGCGGATGGGGCGGAATGGATGAAGTAACTACATTCCTAAAAGAAAGTAATGCCATAGAGGGCGTGTATGACGATTTCTCTCTCCTGAAAGCACAAGAGGCATGGAAATACTTAATAAACCAAGATGTTTTGACCGTTGACGTAATTTTGAAAACACACGGAATCTTGATGGCGGGGAAACTAAAGCCAGAAGAAACGGGTAAATTTAGAAAATGTCATGTATGGATTGGCAACCGAAAAGGCGAGCACTTTAATTTTGTGCCGAAAAAAATGGATGAATGGGTGCAGACCGTTATGGATATGCGCGAATTTATTAACCCCATCGGATCACATATTATTTTTGAGCGCATACATCCTTTTGTTGATGGCAACGGAAGGATAGGAAGAATGTTCTTAAACTGGACAAGACTTAAACGAACAAACGAGTCCCTATTGATAATTTATGAGCACGAACGACAAGAATATTATAAGTGGTTTGGCAAATGACCCTGAATAACCACTCTGAAAGGAGATTGATTTGATTAAGGCGGTATCGCCAGCCGTAATGATAGGCATGTCTACGGAGTTTCAAACAATTGTCTGGCGGCTTCTTCTTCTTCGATCTCTGCTAAAACTTTTTTATTGTTTTCAGTATTGGTGCTGACTACATTTAGTAATTCTTCTCGTGATACAGG
>PMZB01000084.1 GCA_003170575.1 Chlamydiia bacterium
AATGCAATTATTTTTGCTCTCTCTCTTAATATGTTCTAGACTTTGCTTTCTCAATATTTTATAATATTAAATGTTTGATTTTAGGTTTTTACCGCAAATTAAGATATAATATGGCACATGTAGATCGTTCTTCTTTTGCAAAAGGCAAGGTTTGTTTTTGAATTTTTATCATGAAGAGAGAAAGTATTATGATTGAAAGTACCCTTTATCCAGTTCTTGTATTGGGCCCTGATAGTGTCAGGGTCGATTTGAGAAAAACACAAGATGGAGAAGAGAGCAGCGTGTATGGATTAGATACTAAGGGTGGATTAGATCGACTTCGACTGGGCTGTGGGCGCATACAAGCAAAGATTGGCGAACTGTCAGAAAACTCACAAGAGCGTGCAAAATTGGAAAAAAAACTGGCTTGCACGATAATTTGCCTGGAGAGTGTGAGAAGTAGTTGGTGGAAGAACGAAAGAATTTGGAAATCTTGGGATGACATCAAAGATCCACTTAAAAATTTAACACAAAATCTTTTTTTTCAGAGGTTCTTCAAGTTTAGTAATGCCTCGCTTGGCTGTCCGGATGGTCAAACTCATACAGACATTTTAGAACGAGAACTTGCCAAAGCAATGATGGAGAACGAAAAAGAGAGGGCAAGAGATTGTATAGCCCAATTAAAAGATCTTGTGAATAATAGTCATGATGAAATTCGCCAGTTTTCCAGCTATGAAAAGGACCGAATTCTCCAGGCACTAGATCGCTGGTCCCTCGCTATATCTACAGAAGATTACGCAACGTATCCTCTTTGGGAATTTTATAGTGTTCTTAAAGACTCCTTTCCGCATGCATTCGATAGGTTCTTCACTTCCTTGATTTTCTCACTTCCAGGCAGGTTGGAGTCTATACAGGACTTAACGAACAAATTAAAGACATTATTAGGAATTATACCTCTCCACGATGACTCTGAGAAGAGAAGCCTTGAATATAGGATGGCTGAAATGGTAAACACAGAGGGACTCAAATTAATAGAGCAAGTGGCATCTGAAGATGAAAAACAACCCAGCCACAAGTTAGAATGGTTGAGCTTGCTTGAAGGATGTTTCCCGCACCTCACTTCCACAAAAGAATATCTTGATCTAAAAGAGAAGGGGAATCCCCAGGGAGTTTTGAACATGCTCAGAGATCGGCTTTTAAGAACCGCTGCGTCTTTTCAGAAACAGGCCACTTGAGGTAAAGTAAGGTTTTTTACGAGGAAGTACATGGCGAAGAAATATGACGAACAGGCAATTAAGACACTTGATGCCTTAAGTCACATCAGATTACGAACAGGAATGTATATAGGCCGGCTTGGCGATGGATCGCATCCGGACGATGGGATATACATCCTCTTAAAAGAAGTTGTAGACAATAGTGTCGATGAATACATCATGGGACACGGAAAGAGTATCGATGTAACATATGATGGTCAGAAAAAAATGATTTCCGTGCGCGACTATGGGCGAGGAATCCCTTTAGGCAAGCTTGTGGACTGTGTGAGCCAGATCAACACCGGTGCTAAGTATAATGACGATGTGTTCCAATTTTCTGTTGGGTTAAATGGCGTGGGTCTTAAGGCCGTAAATGCTCTCTCCAGCCATTTTCTTGTAAAAAGTGTGCGCGGAAAATCCTTTCGTCAAGCTAAGTTTTCTAAAGGGCTTCTTGTCGAAGAGGAGATGGGAAAGGCGCAGGAGCCTGATGGAACCTATGTTGAGTTCATTCCAGATGCAGACATATTTGGGGGGGAATTTTCCTTTTCAGATGAGTTTTTGATGCGCAGAATGGAATACTATGCATTCCTTAATTCAGGACTCAAACTCAAGTTAAATGAGCGTGTCTTTTTCTCAGAAAATGGGCTTTTGGATCTTCTAGAGCATGAAGTGAAAGAGGAGCGCGTGTATGCTCCGCTGCATGCCAAGGGTACGATGTGTGAGCTCGCCTTTTTACACACATCGCTTTATGGAGAAAGCATCTTTTCCTTTGTTAATGGCCAGCACACAACCGATGGTGGCACCCATGTACAGGCATTTCGCGATGGGCTGTGCCGGGCGATCAATGAATACAGCAAAAAATCGTTTCAAAGTGTAGATGCCCGTGAAGGACTTGTTGCAGCAGTTCTTGTAAAAGTAAAAGACCCTGTCTTTGAATCGCAAACCAAAAATAAGCTTGGAAATACTGAGTTGCGTGGCCCGCTTGCGCAGGAAGTAAAAGATATTGTTGTTGACCTTTTGCACAAAAATCCAGAAGTTGCAGAGCAAATCATCTCGCGCATTCAGTTGAACGAGAAAATTCGAAAAGAGCTCCAGGCTGCACGCAAGGAGATTAAAGAGAAGCATAAGAAGATTGCTCTAAAAATTCCCAAACTGCGCGATTGCCGCTATCACCTGCATGAGGATGTGCCTGAGGGTGAAGAGACGATGATCTTTCTTACTGAGGGAGATTCTGCAAGCGCCTCTATTGTTGCCTCGCGCGATCCCATGCGACAAGCGGTGTATTCGCTTCGTGGCAAGCCCTTAAACGTGCATGGGCTTCGTATGGATCAGCTGTATAAGAATGAAGAGCTATTCCATATGATGTCTGCGCTTAACATAGAAAATGGCATTGAAGGGCTTCGGTACAATAAAGTCATTCTGGCAACAGATGCTGATGTTGATGGAATGCACATTCGCAATCTTCTGATCACCTTCTTTCTGACCTATTTTGAAGGGCTTGTGGGCAATGATCACCTGTTTGTTCTTGAAACACCGCTTTTTAAAGTGCGCCGCAAAGATAAAACCTATTACTGCTATTCAGAGGNNGAAAAGATGAGAGTTCTCCCTGTGACTATAGAGCAGCTTTCAGACATTCAGCCAACCCTTGAATTTTACATGGGGAAAAATACTCCTGAGAGGAAAGAATTTATTATGTCAAACCTGATCCGTGAGGGCTAAGCCAAGAGTTATGCGTGATATAAAAGAACTAATGAAAGATCACTATTTGCGATATGCATCCTACGTAATATTGGATCGCGCTATCCCAGATCTTGCAGATGGGCTGAAACCAGTACAGCGAAGGATTTTACACACACTTTTCAAGATTCATGATGGCAAATTTCATAAGGTTGCAAACGTAACTGGGCAGACCATGGCGTTTCATCCGCATGGTGATGCTCCTATCTATGAAGCAATGGTCAGTATTGGAGCCAAGGGGTTTTTGCTTGATTGCCAGGGGAATTTTGGCAATCCCTTAACAGGAGATCCGGCTGCTGCTGCCCGATATATTGAGACAAGGCTTTCAAAATTAGCTCTTGAGACGATGTTCAACCCCAAGTTGACAAAGTTTGTTCCTTCCTATGATGGCAGAAATGAAGAGCCTGTCTGTTTACCAGCGAAAATTCCACTTCTGCTCATTCAAGGAGCAGAAGGAATTGCTGTGGGCATGGCTACAAAGATTTTCCCACACAATTTTCAGGAGCTTATTTCTGCTGAGATAGACTTGTTGCGCGGACAAAAGTGCACCTTGTACCCAGACTTCCCAACTGGCGGAGTCATGGATGTTGCAGAGTATGATGATGGAAAGGGCAAGCTCCGTCTCCGCTGCACCATTGAAGAGAAAAATCCAAAAACCATTGTGATCAAAGAAATTTGCCCTTCAACCACAACTGAGAGCTTGATGGCCTCAATTGAGGATGCAGCTCGGAAAGGAAAGATCAAGATCGACTCTATCCACGACTATACAGCTGAAAATGTGGAGATTGAGATCAACTTGCCGAGAGCCGTCTATGCAAAAGATATGATTAATCAGTTGTATGCTTTCACTGAGTGCGAGGTTTCCCTCCAAGCGCAAATGGTGGCAATTGTTGATGGGTTTCCCAAAGAGATCACCGTCAGTGAAGCGCTTGAATACTATGTGGAAAAGCTTAAAGGGTATCTTAAAAGTGAGTTGGAGATTGAGCTGGGCGAGGTAAAGGCCAAGATTTATGAGCGAACTTTGGAGCGCATCTTTATCGAAGAGAAAATCTATTCCGAGCTTGAAAAGGTTGAAGTCTTTGAAAAGGTCTTTGGTGTACTGGAGGAGTCTTTTAAGCCATTTAAACGTGAGCTTGCACGCGAGCCTGAAAGACAAGATTTAGAGAAGCTTTTGCAGATTCCTATCCGCCGTATCGCAAAATTTGATCTGAAAAAGAATAAAGAAGAATGTGCGCTCTTAGAAGAGCGAGAAGGGGAGCTATTAAAACACTTAAGCCAAATCACAAAGTATTCTATCAAATATCTTGAAGGGCTTTTGAAACAGTTTGGAGACGAATTCCCGCGTAAAAGTAAGATACAGAATCTTGAAGTTGTAGATCGACGGTCTATGGAAATGAAGCCCGTGGAAGTGGGGGTTGACATGGCTGCAGGCTATGTGGGCCTCAAAGTCACTGGAGACTCGACAATCTCCTGCATGAACACTGATAAAATCCTTGCTCTCGTAAGCGATGGCTCCTACAAAGTGATCCCAATTGAAGACCGCACCTATGTTGCAAAGCCTGGTGAGACTATATTGTACGCAGGAGTCGCCGACAAAGAGCAGATCTTAACCTGCTGTTATCGTGACAAGGTGAGCGGCGTAAGTTTTTGCAAGCGATTCATCGTCAAGCAGTTCATCATGGAGCGAGAATATCGATACATTGACGAGGGGTGTGAACCCCTTGTCCTCACAATTGATCCATCGCCCTTTTTGATCCAGCTTGTGCCCAAGCCAAAGCAAAAACTTGCAGCGTTTGAGCGTAACCCTGTGGATTTCCCTGTAAAGGGAGTGTCCGCTCGAGGCATACGCCTGAATAAACGGCCTGTGCTTGCTATTGAGCAAAAGAAAAAGAAATGAAAATCGAGTGGAAAGAGGACAAACGAAGAATTCTTCTTTTTCGCGATGGCGAAGAAGTGCGCGCACTTAGCCCCCGAATAGTTTCCGCTCGTGATCTTTCTGGAATTTCTGCACAAAGTTGGGAAGCTTTTGTCAGCGCTCTTTCTTTACTTGAAGAGAAAGGAGCGATGCGGCTTGTGTTGACAGCTCTTGCGCGAAGAAGCTATCACTCTCAGCAAATTCGAGAACTTCTCACAAAACATTTTCTCTCAGACCAGGTGATCGAAACTATCCTCAGTTTCTGCCAAGAAAAAGGGTATGTGAATGATCAGGAGTGGGAGGAAGGACGCATAAGCTACTTGCGCTCCCGAGGCAAAAGCGCTAGAGATATCTCTTTTCGGCTGCGCCAAAAAGGCATCCACGCTTCATTCGCCCAAGACGACCAAGAAGTCTTAAAGAAACTCATCGAAAAAAAATATCCGGCCCTTTTACGAGAAGGCCTTCCGTTCAAAGAAAAAGCCAAATCTATTCAAGCCCTTTTAAGAAGGGGCTTTTCCCTTGAAGATATACAAAAATTTCTTTCCGATGTATAGAAGGGTAAAACCCTCTATTTTGGAGAGAAAGTTATGGTAGGGCCTACGGAAGAGTTTTCGCAGATCGGAGTTCCTGTTCCCTCACAGGGAAAAGAGGGGACACAAGGAGTTAAACGGACATTTACTTCTCCACCGAGCGTTCCTGAGAAAGGAGTGGAGGTGTCCAAAACCGTATCAGCTGAAGTGACGCAGGTAACTGGAGTCAAAACATCTCCGCAAGAAGCAGCTAAGATTGAGCAAAAAACAGCTGCACATGCAATCAAGAAGGCGAAAGAGAAGGTCTTGGGAAAATTGGAGAAAGGTGACGCTGAGATCGAAAAACTAAGAAAAAAGATTTTTGGAGGGTAGCTTAAATCTTATGCAACTTCCTGTACCATGGGATCCGACTGTAGAAGCTGCTTTTACCAATTTTTCAGAGAAGGCATTTGCAGCACAGGCAAAAACAGAGACACTTCACCCGATTGACAAGCAAATTTATATCTCTTCTCTTAGGGAACAGCTCGCCGGATTTTACAGTGATGTAGAACAAGGCTTTGAGATACTTTTGAACGCTGTTCTGGAGCTTAATGCTGCAGGCAAAACCCTTGCCGGAATAGAGCCTACGCATAAGCGTTCAGTCAAAGCGATTAAGCACCTTTTCCCAAACAAGCAAGCTCTTCAGAAGGTCATCCAAGGGGACTTTTTTGATGAGCGAGTTCCTCTTTTTGCTGCACTGGAGATGAGCCCAAAGGCGATGGAAGTCTTGTACGAGGCTGCGTGTTCTCTTTTTGATGAGAATAAAGATGAAGAGGCGCGCATGGCATGTAGAACGCTTCTTGCACTAGCGCCGCATATTGCTGATTTTTGGACGGCGCATGGGGTCAGCTTGCTTCGCTTGAAGAGGCTTGAAGAGGCAATAGAAAGCTTGGAACGAGCGATTTTTCTTGATTCCAAGGCGACTCAAGCACTGCTCCTTCTTTGTAGAGCACTTGTCGAAGCAGGCCGAACGGGCGAAGCTCAGGCGCGTCTGGGTGAGAAACTTGATGATGCTGCCCATCGCGGAGACAATGAATTGTATAATTTACTTGAAGCTGCAAGGTTTGAACTGAACAAGTTTGCAGCCCGTCCTGCAATCACGCTGTAAGGGAAAACAAGATGGAACCAGGAAAACCTTTACGATCTCAAGGTGAAGCAATTTCTCAGCCGCCTGGAATTCACCTTGGGGCAGGTGTGGCAGAGCTGATTCGTAAATCCCTTGTTGAAGCAAAACCCTTACCCTCTCCTCGACCAACATCAATTCCTGCAACTTCTACCCTCGAGTCTGCCAGCCCCCTAAAAGGGCCTTCAGAAGTAAAACAATTGGGGAATGTAGCTGTTGCCGTAGGTTTAAGGCAGGCTGTAAGTAAGGTTTGCAAATCTTTGATTGCAAAAAGCTCAGGGTTCCTCGGATTTCATGAAGTTACCCCGCGTTCAGAAGATCCAAAGACATCTTCTGCCACGGAACCTGCTTTTGCAGATGCTCTAATGACCCCTTTGGACACACCAGAAGGGAAAAAGGCGCCCTCTGATAAAGCAAGAGAAAAACTTTCTTATACGTACAAGAAAGATGGATTTGATTATGGCACAGACACGGCCATGCCAATCCGTACAAAATCTTCAGCTTTAGGTTCACTGTTGTTTGAGAAAGAAGGACTAGAAAAAGCTCGAGATGAACTTCAAGCAAAAAAGCTTCTTCCTGAACAGACCCAGGAAAAGGCTTCACTGGAGCAGAAAATATCAACCTTGGAACGAAAAATAGATATATGCAACCGTGCCCTCAATTGGACTCGGTCAAGAGAAGGTGAGTATAGAGCTTCTGCTGACGCTGAAGCAAGTATTGAAGATGGGAAACCTAGACAAAGCATACTTTCTGTCGAGTTAACCAATGCTTATAGAGAAGAATTTATCAGTGGGCAGCAGACAGAATCATTTTTGCGATTCGGTGTCATGACTCATAGAGGGCAGGGATTATTGAATTTACGCATGCTCAACGGCCTGGTAGAGGGAAATGAAGTTGAACGAAAAAATGCAGCGAATGCCCTTACAAATCTTCGGGGCAAATATAAAAAAGAGTCTCCTGCACAAACTCAAGCTTTCAAAGAGGCATTAGCAACCCTTGCATCAGATACTTCTGCAGCATCTCGGGCT
>PMZB01000006.1 GCA_003170575.1 Chlamydiia bacterium
AATAAAATTAGTGATCTTGGTACTTGACATCTTACATATATGCCAGCATGATCATCACTGCTGCAGAGCAGCTTCATCAACACATTGGTTTCCGTACACTCCTACCATCCGAATCAGAGTGGGGACAGCTTATTAGAGACCTTCATGAACTTCTTACAAAGTCTTAATAAAATAACCTTACATTACAAACAACATCCCTAAACCAGGAGAATATATGAAAAAAATTTTGCTATTGATCACCTTAGGCTGTCTTGCCCTTTCTACTCCCTATGGAATAGGAAATGAGCCGGAGCAGCCTCTACGAATTGAACTTGGTAAGAAACCCAAAAAAGTAAAATGTGCTCAAGGAAAGCATGTAGGCAAGAAGCACAAAAAGGAAAGACAAGTCACTAAATCTGTGCCCAATGCGGGTATGTATCATCCATACTACTATATAAAGGCAATTGGGTCAGGTGGAAGAACCCTCTCTACCTATGATGAATCGGTTTGGGAAATTTCTCCTTACAGCGCGTACGTTGTAAATAGATGGGGCATAGATACTCCAATTATCATCAAACTCAATCACAGGTGGTTTTCTGGCTATGATTATTGCCTCTACAATGCTGTGACCAATGAATCTGTAGCTGCAGATCTCTCCCTTGGCCCCTTTGCTCAAAATGCTCTTCTTATTACAGGCATCAACGCGTATCTAGATAAAATTACCATTAGCAATAATTCTACCTGGACATATGGCTATTGGGATACAAACTGGGGAACGTTCAAGAATTGGAAGGTTGGACAAGCGGTACTCATTGGAGAAACAGACAACTGGTTGTCCCCTCACTACATTTTGATAAACCTGAATGAAAGCAATTATATCCCCGTCAACATAGGGTAAAGGAAGGTTGTATATGAATTGTTATTTTAATGAAGTGCCACCTCCCCAACCACCGATTGTTCCAGCGGCACCACCTCAAAATGTGGGCAGTCATCCCATTTGCTATGGACGAAATCGAGCAATAACAGGTGTGGCCCTAGCAGCTCTTGCTGCATTTGTAGCAGGGCTTGCGTTGGAGTCAGTTTCTCTTTTGATTTTGGGTGCTGTATGCGTCATTGTTGGAGGCTGTTTGCGTTTAAGACACAGAGGAATTCCTCCCTATGGAGCGGCACCGACCCTACGTCCTGTTGTATATATGCAGCCAGCGCTTCAACCTATAGTATACCATGCACCTCCTCCAGCGCCTGTCTATCCCCTTTATGACACTCGGGTAGGAGTCGGTGATCATAGCACTGTGTTCACGCCCCCTCCACCCGCTTATGTTCCTGTGAACCCTTATCCACCCGCTTATCCCCCTCCTTCTGCGCCCGTCCCTCCACCCGCTTATGTTCCTCCCCCTCCTTCTGCGCCTCCCGTCTTTACGCCACCTCCTCCTTACCCAGGCGGAACTAACAGAATTGTTCTAGGCGATGGGACAGTCCCTCAACAGGCAGCGCTCAGACCTAATGATCGAATTCCAATTAAAAGATAACACGAGAAAAACAGTGTTGGATGTAAAATACATCCAACACTGAATTTGTCAACATTAGGTGAAAGGAAGGATGATATATTGTTCTCGAGCACCGTCTACTCAATCATCGATTGTCCTTACAGCATCCACTCAAAATAGAAAAACTCTCCCTGTCCCTGCTCACCGCAACCTAAACGACAAAGCAATTAAAGCTGTGGCTCTGGGAGCCATCGCCATGATCGGAGCCTGGTTCGGCAACAAGTCGCTTCCTCTTTTCATTCTCGGCACCATATGCCTTATTGGGGGAGGGGTTTGTTATTACTTAAGACCCAAAGAAATCCCTGTAATTTGGCGGCCAAAGCCTCAACGGCCGCGTTCTCCACTGCTTGACGATCCTTCTTCTCCAACGGACCTGGAACCGGATAGCCAACTCGTCGTGCTCAGCCCCAGAGATCGAATACTTGTTGGGAAAAAACAACAAAAGTGTTCAGTGTAGAAACATCCAACACAGCTGAGACTTTTCCGATGAATTGCGGAGTGCTGCCACATTATTTGGCTTGAACTTCTAAGGATGATGAAGGTTGACGGTACGTTTGAACAGGTCTTGCGATAAATAGGTGTCCTCCGCTTTCCAGTTCTTTATGATAGAGCCATTGAATTTGTGTAGGAGGGAATAAAATTTCTGTTTCCCCATGGTACTTTGAATACTTCGACACATCTTTCCCTCCTTCTTCATAAAGAAGGAGTGTAAGACAATTTCCAGCAAACTTCTGGTCCAGGCCTTGAGCAGAAGTGCTTGTAAAACCAAATGCTGGTTCTGGATCTTTTCCTATAGCGTTGATGCGTCTTTCCACTTCCTTCACATCTAGAGCAAGTTTGACGTCGCCGGTGAGGAAACTCTCTCCACGCCACAGATACTTCTTCTTAGGCCCTTGATAATCAGGAAGTTTATAGAATCCATGAATGGCCCTACCGGCCATAAATAGGAGAGACTTATAACTCGCAGCGAACGACTCTTCGTCTTCTTTATCCTCAGGAGCGTTTAAATCTCCTCGTAGTAAACTATTAATTTGACGGTGAAAGCCGCCTGATAAATATTCTTGTAGCGCAGTATACTCTTTTTGCGTCAGCGGAGGACCCTTAGAGGAGATTGGGCCCTAATCCTTTAGCCCGACTTGGGACCAGTCCACATCCAATAAGAGTTTTTGCAGATCGTCACACAGAACAATTTCTTTGTTTTTCACAACACACTTTTTTGTTTCTGTATTGAACGTAATGGAGAGCTCTTTTTGTAAGGTGCTCAATATTGTACTCATCGTTTTAGCTTCTTTGGACTCAGGAACTGGACCTTGCCTTATCCTCTGAATCGATTGAGCTTCTTGTCCCAATTTGACGAAAGCTTTTACTGCCTTTTCATCCCCCTTCACGGCTAAGGGAAATACCGCTGCAATGGTTCGGACTTGCTTTAAAGAGCCAGCCTCAAGTTCATGCTTTTCTTTTTTTAGAGCAGCTGCTGTTTCTGAAGCTTTTCCCAACTGGCGATCGACAATAGATAAAAGTTTTGGCAAATTCGTATCGAAAGGTTGCCCTAGAGCAGTCCTTATTTCTTGTTCATAGAGTATTGCATTGTGCCATCCTTCCCACTTACCTTTTAGTTCTTTAATGTCTGTATGAGTTTTTTTAAATTCATTTTGTGAAAGCTCTTTCATTTCGTCAATGAGTTTTTTTATATCTGGATCAGCTAAACTTTCAATCTCTTGGATAAGAGCTAAATCACTTGGATCAAGGGGGAAGCTGACCTTTTCTTCAGGTGGAGTTTTGGTTAGTTTTACAGCTGGTTCTTCTTCTGGTTTTATGACCTTATATGTATGGGCTTTCGGAACAGAACTTTCTTCAGTAGAAGGGACTTTTTTGGCAAAAATCTCATGCAGCCCCTTCCCTGTGCTTACGAAAGAAAGATAGTCTAAAGGGCTTGCAGGGGTTGAGTCAGAAGTTGGGAGAACCATACAAACCCTCAGTTAAAAACAGGTTGTTCCGGTTCATAACTGAGATTTATATAAAGGACAACTTTTCCCTTCAAAAAAGAACAGAAGGAGCAGCTCCCATTATGTGCATGCCACAATCTACGTGAATCACTTCACCAGTAATAGCTGACGAAAGATCTGAGGCAAGAAACGCTGCAGCATTGGCTACATCCTCTGCCTCTATGGCTCTTTGGAGGGGCGCGGCTTTGCTGGTATATTCAATCATCTTTTCGATGAACCCAATTGCCTTTGCGGCTCTACTCGCATATGGCCCTGCAGAGATAGAGTTGACGCGAAGCGCATATTTTATGCCTGCCTCAAAGGCGAGGACGCGCGTATCACTCTCCAGTGCTGCCTTAGCTGAACTCATCCCTCCACCATAGCCAGGGATGACTTTTTCAGAAGCAATGTAGGTCAAATTGAGGGCAGATCCACCCTTATTCATCTTCGGGCAAAAGTGGGCAAGCATGCTCACAAAAGAATAGGTGGAGGAGCTTACTGCTGATAGATACCCAGCTCTGGAGGTTTCTAGGAGTGGTTTTTGCACCTCTGGAGCATTGGCCAGAGAATGCACCAGAATGTCTATTGGTCCGTGCTCTTTGTCAATGCGTTCAGCTACTTCGCTTATAGTAAACCCATCCAAGCCCTTATATCGCTTGTTCTCCAATACCTCTTGGGGAACATCAGAAGGTTTATCATAGAGCGCATCGAATGGATAGATGCCCAAAAATTCTAACCGTGATCCATCAGGGTGTTTTCTTGATTCGTCAAACTTTTCCCCCTCCAGCGACATGCGAAAAATATTCAGCACAGGCGGCCATACGCCGATAAGAACCGAAGCCCCTGCCCGGTGAAGCGCTTTTGCAATGGCCCAGCCAAACCCTTTATCATCCCCCACACCTGCTACAAATGCTTTTTTCCCTCGCAAGTCAATACTCAACATAATTTCCTCTTTTAATTTTAAGTTGAGAGTTTAACAATTCTTCGACTATCTCTCAAGCATCGCTGGAAGACTGAATTTTCTCTTCTATTTTTTTGAGCAACTCTTTCTTTTCTTCGGGTGAGAAGGGAGAGTCGTCCTGGCGGATCTTTGCTTCTATCTGACGAAGCACTGATGGATCTGGTTTTCCCTCCCTCAGGTAAGCGAGCAGAGTTTTTTCCCGCGCAAACTTAGTAAAGCCTTTATAGATCGATCGGCACGCCCTCTGTCGGTCGGTTCCAGGCGCCTCTAGAACTTGCATACATATAAGGAGAAGTTCGAGCAGAGAGGATTCGAGATTAGCCCAGGAGCAATTGCCCACTTTTTGTGGATGTTGACGAATCTTGCTTATAATCTTGCACCTGAGTGCTCTAAGACTTGCATAAATCTTATCTATTGTTGAACACCTCACAATTTGCAAAAAGGATTGCAGCTCGTTTTGCAACCCTGGATCAAATTCGAACTCTAAAATTCCAGGACTAGCCGCCTCTTCCCCTCCGCGATTACAGTAATACAGGTGATTGCGATACAAAATAAATCCTATAGTGTGATCAAAAGTACCTCCAGCAATAAGCACGGGCTCATTTTCACTCAACCTCACAAGTTCCTTAGGCAATTCGGCAGGGAGTAAGCAATCTACCGAACGATCAAGTATTTTCAGAATGGTCTCCCCCAGTGTTTGATATTCTGCACTCATTTGCTCATGAAGGAATTCCTGAAACAACTGACGCAATAGTTTTAGTGAGGAACTACGTAACCAGTTAGGTAAAGTAATGGTCCGAAATTGATGTGCTTTTTCATAATAGCACCTGCCTTCACCTTCAAGTGTCCAACTGTGAGCAACCGCTTTAAGAGTGTTTAGGACATTGGACCATCCCGGATCTGCTCCATGATCTAGCAAGCACTCTTGAATCGGCTTTCCTATCAATGGTGGACATACGTTTGCAAAATCTAAGGGAGTTATTCCTCCTTGATGAGGACGATTGGGATCAGCGCCCAATGAAAGCAAAAGCTCTACCAACTCTTTGTTGCCAGAAGGCAAAAGGTTGGTGATAAGAAAAGTTAAAGGTGTTACGCCATCACTTCTTTGTTGGTTCACATCAGCTCCCAAAGAGACCAACAACTTCACCATTTCTACCTTGTCCTTCAAGGAAAGATCAGTAGATATCAAGGTACTGATCAATGGAGTATTTCCCATTTTATCCGGCTGATTGAGATGGGCGGGGTTCACTTGAGCGCCAAGCTGGACCAGCAATTTGATCAAACCAAAATCGTCGAAGAAGAGGGCTCTGTCCAAAGGGGTTTTGCCAGACGTATCAGGTTGATTGAGATCGGCAGGAGTCACTTGAGCGCCAAGCTGGATCAATACTTTGATTATGCCTTTCCTGCCAAGTCGAATAGCCTTGCGTACAGGGGTTTCGCCCTTCTCACCCACCTGATTAACGTTAGCGCCCAGCGAAACCAATAATCTGATCTTGGCTTCATCGTCAGAAACCACAGCAAGAGAGAGGGGGCTATTACTGGTCATATCCGGCTGATTCACGTCATCGGATGTGAAGGAGGCATGTAGTGAAAGAAGCGTTTGTACCGTCTCGCTTCTACCCCTGAGCAGTGCCCAACGCAGGGGAGTTTCTCCTGAATCATCAGGCAGATTGACATCAGCACCTAAGGAAGCCAATAGTTTTACAGTTTCTGTACAGTTGGACCAAACAGCATTGCCCAAAGGTCTGCCCCCCCACAATCCGAGTTGATTGACGTTGCCGCCTAATGCCACTAAGATTCTTACAAGCATATCTGCTTTGCTCGGCTCAATTTTGAGTCCTGCTGCCTCGCATAAGGGAAGGTCCTTATCTTTTGAAGCCGAATTGACATCAGAGCCTAGTCCAGCCAATGTTTTCACAATATCTTTGTCATTACCAAACACCGGTAGGATCTCCTTTGGATCTCCAGTACAGATCATTGTAAGGACAGCATGTACCATTTGAGCATGAAGCTCTGGATTGACTATTTTCATGTTTCGAAGTTCTTGGCAGGGGATGTTCAGAAAGGTTTGCAAAAGGGTAGAATATGAAGAGCTGCGCTTTTCAAACCCCTCTATCAGGGCTTTGATGCTCATCTCGGTTGATTGTGCCAACCCTGATTTCACTCTTTCAACTGCCTCTTTGACAAACTGAGTCTTTTGCATCTCTGTTGACGCTGCAGGAGGAAGTTTAGATATATCAACAGGGATTGCCGCTTCTTTGGAACCAGATTGTGTCTTGTCTGGCTCACGTATAAAGCTCGAATCACCAGAGACTTGAGGAGGAACATTCATGAAAATACCTGATAATGCTTACCTCATTATCGCAAATATTTTCTATACTTTAAAGATTTATTTTTAATCGTTTAAAATAAACTCAACAATTTCCAGTCATTTTGGTAAAAGTTTGTCCAAATCCACACTCATATAACCCTTTTCTTCAAGAGGCACCATTGATGAAAAAGAGCTGACTTCCACAGGATATGGCTCCTCACACCCCCTTTCTTTACCTAATGCAATCTGTGCTTGAAGCTGTTTTAAAATTTTCATAAATGCTTCCCCATCGAGAGCCGAATGCACAAATAAAGGCGGTTGACTAGGTGTGATTTTTGTGATTGCCACACCTAACAAGAAACCATTATGTACATCAGGCCATACTTCTGCATTGGGAAAATAGGTTTTAACCACTGATGAAATCTCTTCGGGCGTACGCAGAAGATTATATGACGGTTTTTCTGAGATAGCCTTGAGAAGCCCTACAGGTTTGCGTGCAGTTGGTCCATAAAGTATTAAAGAAGTGCATTCAGCTGAGCGGCTTGGAGGTCCTGCCATAACTGTTTTATAAGCCATCTCGACATCACGTATCATCTCATCAAAAATAAGTGCCAGAGGTGCTGAGACCGATATCCGTTTTTTTTTTAAAGAAGTCGAAATGTATTGTAGCTGCTCTTCTATCTTTACGACACTAAGATCATCAGAAAGATTTAAAATTCGAAGAGCATTGTCGTAAATTTGGGGGTCGAGACGTTTACCATGGAATTCTTTGAGCAATGAAGGTGCCGAAAAGCGCCCTGGTTCTGAAACAGTCCCCTGTCCTAAACTGGGCCCCAGCCTCTCCTGCACAAAAGAAACTATTTGAGAAAAAAAACTCATTGTCTTTCTACCCAATTATTTTGCTGGTATATGAAATGCCTCGCTGCCCTAACGGCCATGTTAAGTATATCTCCATTCTGCTGGTAATAAGGCCCGAGGTCTCCCAGATGATCTCCAGCGACTCTCCGAAGCTGTTCTGCAAAAGCTACATGCACTTGTTCCTCAGTAGGATGTCCATCTCGAGGGAGGCCTAAAAGAGCATAGGCTTCATTTAAATCCCTAATCAGTATAACTTCATTTTGTCCTGCCCCCCTTTCTTCCTTTATATCAGCACCCAATATGGCCACATCCACTAATACCTTTGCTGGACTACCTCCAGGTATACAACCAATTACAGCTGAAACTCCTTCTCCTACCGCCCGCCAAGGTTGCCCGTGTTCCCAACGATAGGCTGCAGCTACACAGCCATAGACAACACCAACTCCTGGAACTATTTTGTAAAACATAGGTTTCTTAAGCGCTTCTTTTACAGTTTTACTTAACAATGACGCCACTTTGAGACCAGTCACAACCCCAATTTTTGCTACACCTCCTACTACAGGCACCATGGCCCCATCATGTTCTTGCAAAACAGCTATTTGATGATCGCGAATCACCATCATTAAACCATTAACTCGCTCTCTCTCATTCTGAAGTCGCAGTTGCTCCCCTTGATGCTGCTGTTGAGCAACAACTCCTTGCATTTCATTTCTCAATTGTTGGTTCGCTTCTCTTTCTCTTTGAATCGCAGCTCTTTCTGCTTGGATCGCAACTCTCGTTTGTTGCACCTGTTCCATTATAAGTTGCACATCTTCTAGATGACTTCGTTGCTCCTCCTTAAACCGCCGTAATCTTTCCTCCTCATCTCTATCAACGTCGAGATCGCCAATTGGATGCTCAGGCAGAACTGGACACATTCCTCCCTTCGCTTGCGCCCAAATGCGAGCTCGTTTGCCCTCTAATAAATGACCCTGGGGACATCTGACAGGATGTTTCAGGAAATGAAGGTTGAAGTATCTATCACACATCGGTATGGGATCTTGAAAACTATGTCTAGAAAGGCAAACAGCATCACCATTAATGATTAAATACTTTTTTGCTGCAATCCTTGCGCTTAACACTTCTTCTGGTTCAAGAGAAAATACAGCACAGAACGCAGGATTATTTCTCAAAAGGGTACGTATACAATCCCTAGCTCTTTCTACGATAGCAGGTGGTACCGGCCCTTCATTGGGACATCTAAGAAGGAATTTTCTCATGTGCAGCCCTTCCCCCTCTCTATTCATAAGCTGGACATATGTATTCTGGTCTATTTGCAATTCTGGCACTACTCGAGGACCTGCAACTTGATCTATGGCTGCCATAACACCTTCCTTTATTTTACTAAATTTTAAAAAATATTTGACTCAAGGCAACACAATTCGACAAAAATCTTCAACATAACAATTTAACTCCGAGAGAAAAACAGCAACATTGAGACAAAGACCCTGTTGAGGATGGACAATGAGAGTAATTTTTTTCGTTCTCAAATCACCCAATGACGCCTTTTTTGCATAAATTTGCTGTTTTATTTGATCAAAATATTGCGCCACCCTTCGAATGTTAGTTCCATCTTCGTATAACTTATTTTCCAAGGCTTCTAGTACTGCTAGCTCATTTTCTACATTAACTTCCTTTACTGAAAATTCTTTCTTGAGTTGAGACAAAAATACCTTTAACTTTCCCTTAAGGAGCTGTCGATAGGGTTCACCTCTTGGAATAGGTCTAAATGGGATGATTGTCACTCTGCCAAGAAATTCAGGGGCGAAATTATTTGGAGAATCAGAAACTCTACATTGCCGACTAAATTCTTGACGAATTTGTTCCTCTGGTTCGCCATGACTGAAACATTCTAATAGAAATTCACTAAGAAAATTTGATGTGCAAACAAAAATACACCCCTTGAATTCATACCTATCTGTCTTATTTTCTGTCCCCTTACCAGGACAATAGGTATTGGAGAATTTTCCTGTATTCAAAAGGTTAAGTAATGAGTTTTTCACTATCGAGTGAGCTTTTTCAATTTCATCAAACAGAACGACCGAGTAGGGTCTTCTTCTAACTTTTTCAGTCAACTGACCACCTTCTTCATAACCGACATA
>PMZB01000247.1 GCA_003170575.1 Chlamydiia bacterium
ATGATGTCAAAACATTTATATAATATGGGTAGTAGCAAATTTTATCAACAAATAAGATGCTATCTTTTTTCTGATTATGAAATATATTGGTAATTTGTTTGTTTTATTCTGTTGTTGTGGGTTATGTATGGCACAAGCCTCAGTTAAAGAACGTACTTCAGTCATTGTATTTGATTTTGGCAGTGTTGTAGGCGGCTCTAATCAAGAAAAACTCGCTCAAAAAGTTGGGAAAGAGCTGCAACTGCCCCTCAATGAAGCTAAAACTCTTGTCTCTGAATTCAAAAAGTGGGATGGCTCTTCCTCTGAATTTTGGGAGGCCTATGCCAAAAATACAGGAAAAACTATTCCGAAGGGGTGGCACGAGCGGTTTGAGGAGCTGAAACGAAAGGTTATTGAAGCAAATCCTCAGGTACTCAAAATTGTCCAAGAGCTTCGTGCTCATGGATTCAGAACAGCTCTCCTAGCCAACACCACGCCAGAGCGCGCTTTGCGCATGAGGAAATTAGGGCTGCTCAGTTATTTTGATCCAGTTGTTCTCTCCTGTGACATAGGGGTAAAAAAGCCCCAAACCCAAGCTTTTGAGATTTTTCTAAAGCAAGCTCAAGTTCCAGCTTCAAAATGCCTCTTCATCGATGATAAGCAAGAGAACATTGATATGGCTTCTTCCTTAGGCTTTGACGTTATTTTATTTACCTCTGCTCAGGATTTGCGCAGAGAGCTAGAAAAACGATCCATACTTGTGTCCGAATGATCGCTCAAAGAATCTCATTTTTATCATCTTTGAAAAGCACGACAAAAGGTTTTTCTCAAACTTTCTCTTTGCGAAAATAAAGGAAAATGGGTACAACTAGGAGTGTGCAGAGAATTAATTCGGGCACGGGCACGAAAAAAATCTTTACGCGCTCTTTTGGTGGTGGAGGCCTATGTATGTGATCAAGGAACCGTTGGTTGAAGAGCAGGTTGTATGTTGGAACTGCGAAGAGCTGGTTCATGAGTCAGCTTTACAGTGTCCCTATTGCAATATTGAGCTGCATAAACATACCCTGGAAAAGCCAGCGGCACCCTCTACCAAAATAACTCCGATCACACCCTATACAGCCACACAAAACGAACCACAAAGCCTCCCGAAATCAGAGTCTACCTTTTCTTTTGTCTGTTCCTTATTTCTTTTCTTAACTGGCAGTGCCTTCCTTTTTCTTGCGGCAATGGTCTTTTTCTTTGCTCAAGATGGGTTTTTCACGATCTGCTGGCCTCAACATACGTCAAGTGCCTTTTTAGGCTTAGGTATGGCAGCAGTTGCCTTTGGCACGCTCTTCTTCCAACGTGTTTCTGGGTCATCTGAAGATTAATTTCTTCCTTGTGCTTTGTGCTATACAACTTTCAACTTTAATCTTTTATTTGCTATTTAGTAGTAAGGAAAAACGAGTATGTAAACAGAGGTTTCTATGGAGGATGCACCACTAGAGAATGTGCCGGTTCAGCCAGAAGTCCCTCAAGAGCTTCCATCTCAAGAACCCTCAAAAAAAGCGAAATTGTCCTTTGGAGAGACTTTTGCGCATCTTGCAGCCCTAGGACAAGAACTTGGTCCGAAGCAATCCCTCAAGTTTTTTCATCGGCTCACACCTATTGATCCAAAGAAAATACCACAACCTGAGTCTGGCCTTTGGACAGATATGTATTACCTTATTAAAAAAATTCAATCTTTCGGCCCACGTTATATTGTGGGGATTGAACCAGAGGAGGAAGGTGAAGCAGGAAAAGTTTCTGAAATTACTACGTGGAAGAACCTATTAAGAAAACCCATTAAAGCTGATCGAAAACTCCTTTTCCATGTGCTGGGAGATGTCATCGGATCAACGAGTAAAGAACTGGAGGGCCAATCTATCCACAAGGCTTGGAACATTTTTTTAGAGTACTTTAAGGGTTATGGGAGCGTTGGTGATCCAACTGTAAAAAAGGCAATGCTCAAGTGTCGCGATCAGCTAGCTACTGGAATTGAACTGATGGATCGAATTCGTGGAACTGATTCCCTGGATAAAGTTTCAGAAGAATTTCGCACGAAGCTCATGGGTCTTAAAGTTGGAGAATCACTTATTCTTCCTGATGGCTGGGCAAATGAACTTGGGGGTCATGCAATTGTGCATGAACTGGTAAAGGAAGAAGGGGAAAGTCTTCGACTTATTATTCATAATGCCGGAGACGGAATTGAGTACCATCAAGGAGAATTTGTTGGAGGCAAGCGATATACCTATCCCTATGTACTTGAGGGGATCCCTCTTGAAAAACTCTGCTCTAAGCCATATCTGGCAAGCTTAAGGGATGTACAAACTTATGGAGTACATAATTTTTCTTCGAAAGATATGTACAAAACCATTCTACCTTCACTTGGAGGAACGTTTTCTCTAAAGAATGTGCATACAGTTGATATTCAACGATCTGGAACGTGCAGCGTTGCATCGGTTTTTTCCTTCTTCCAAACAAAAATGGTTCCTCGTGATTATCTGAGGAACAGGATTGTCATGGGGCTCCAATTACTTCATGGTTTTGCCCAAAAAAGCAGCTCCCTCGAGGAAGGCGATTGCATCCTTGCGCAGAAATGCAGCAGGTTTCTTTCCCAACTTCTGCTGCAAGCAAAAGAAGATAATTTTGTTACCGATGAAGAGTTTTCCTTTCTTCACGAACAGATATCTTTAGTCAATGGAAGAATAGGTTCTAGACTTCAAGAGCTAGGACAATCCTTTCTTTCTCCAACCATTCCTACTACAAGAAAGGAAACAAAACTCTCTATCGCTGCACCTACAACAGACTTTTCCAAACTTACCCCGCCAAAGTTTGAACTCCCAGGAACGCCTAAAATTGTTCGACCTCCTTCAATGTTTGTAACCTTGTCAACAATAAATTCACAGGAAGAGCTGCTTCAATGTTTGAGCGATGCCACAAGCCAGGTCAAAACATGTATAGCTTCAGGCGAGCTTGAAACTGCTCAGCATATAATGGAGGCTGTGTCTCGGCATCTTCTCAAGGTGTTTAAAGAAAAAGGATCTTCACTTGGAGAAGGCAAAACTCTTGAGATCATCCAGCAATTTCAATACTTCACGAAAGTATATGTAGAAAATATTATTAAGATTGCGCAGCAAAATCAGGAGCCGATAGTTGTCCGGCCTTCTATGGCGACAACTCTTTGCTCGTTCATCCAATGCGCCCAGATCGCTGGGGAAAAAATTCCAGAAATCCGCCAGTATTCGTTAAAAAGTCTTTTTGATGTTTTACACCTTCAACCACACGGAGAGAAGGAGCACTTAAATCTCTTCTTTGAGCGGCATGCTGATGAGGAAAGCTTATATCGCGTTATTCCTCTTTCCCAAAGTGTTAATAGGCCTCCTTCTTCAGAGTTGAGAATTCATGACATTCGCTCAAAAGATAAATTTCTCAGGTTTGCCAAACAGATAGGAGTAACAATTCCAGAGGAAGAGAAAGGTGGTTCGCTGTTGAATCCAACGCTTTCAACGGAAAAATTTCTTGGGTTAAATGATGAGGACTTTGTCCCGCCCAAAGAATGGTTCTTGTTTATTGATATGCTGGATACCTCGCGCTTACTTGAGGAATTGCCCGGAGAGCCAGAAAAAAAACCTGTTGACCTTACTAACATTTGGCGTTGTGAGGAGACTTCATGGACTAAACCGACAATTTTTAAAGGGATGCGAAGTTATCCTTCAATCATGAAGGAAGATGCTCCACCTGCTTTTTTGCGTCCAGGGGCTCGTATCAAGCTTGGAAAAAAAGCAGAATCCCGTCTTCTTGAAGGCGAGGATCAAACAAGTTATCAATTAAGAATTATTGGTACCTGGACCAAAGCCCTTTCTCCCGATGGTGTGTTGACGCTTTTTTTGGCCAACCCCGAGCTTTTAGTTATTCCAGAAAAGCAAATCATGCTCGAACAGTTTTTATTTTCTAGTAGCGCCCAGCATGAGTTGCCAGAGATGATGCAAACCCAAGTGCAAAAAAATATTGCTGAGTTTGTTTCCCGATACATATGCGTTTCTACAACGAGCCTTGATGAGCGACTCTATTGCTTGCGTCTTGCACGCCTTGCTTGTGACAGAGGAATCATTGATAAATCTGTTGTGCAGGATCTGCTTGTTGAATTGGACCACAAGTTAGAAAAAGAGTCTTCAAACACTCATGCAAAGTTTTTGTTCCATAAAGAAAGAGCTCTTTTTCTCCTTTCCAGAGAATCTCTGAGTGTAGGAGATTTGGAAAATCTTGTGGCTTCCTCTACCTATGCAGCTACTTCTTCTGTGACCGAAGAGCCATATTTTACTTATGAACTTCGAGCAACCCAGCATGAGCTTTTGAGCAGAGATGATGTGAGGGGTGTTTTAACGGCCAATCCTTCTGCAATTATCAACAAAATCTTGGGAACATCTTCGCAATGGAAAATGGAGTCATATCCAAATTTTGTCACGGAAGGCCCTCCGCCCATGGAATACCAAATGGCAAGAGGGATACTTTTGGAAAAACAAATCGCCACAATCCCGACCCCCTCTTTTTTTGCAGTAACCTCTGATATACAGCGTGCTTTAAGCAACGCTCTTCCAAATAAAGTTTCTCATATTGGAGAGGGGTGTTATGAGTTTGAGCTGGAGAAAGAAAAGGGAGTTCAATTTAGGGTTCTGGCCCATGCTAACGGGCAATTTGTCCAAAAAAAGATTGGTGAATCCTGGTATCAGTATGTCCCTTCCGCTGGTCTTGAAAAAGGAGTTCTTCCTCAGTTTCTTGCATCGGAAGGACGTGTGTGGTGGAATGAAAAGGAAAAGTTTTTCAGAATAGAATGTCCAGATGGAACTCTGTACGAAGCGGTAGTACAAAATGAAAAGAGTACAGTCTTTGTATGTGATCCTTCCACTGGAAAAAGAACGAGCGAACGACTTGTCCTTGCATCAAAACTTCCTCTCTATCTTCAATCATTTGAAGATAAAGAGTACATCATAGCGTCAACAACCGACGGAAAAAATATATCCAAAATAAAATTCTCTCGGCTTGGAGAAAAAGGGCTGACCTTTATTTTTGATGCAGCAAAAAAGGAGTTCCGGAGAGAAGATTGCCTTTCGGATGTGCTTGTTCCGGATCAAACATCTCCGGTACTTCATGGGCCGCATAAGCTTGTATTAAGAAGTACGCTCACAAATCAATCCTACATTCTCCTCTCTGGACATTATCTTGGAGAACCAGAAGAAAAGAAGGTAGCTTCCCCCCTTTCGACAACACGGCTATCGCAAAATGCGCCTTCTGATGAGAAGGACCGTCCATTCATTCCTGTCTATATGTGCAAGAAGGAGAAAGGGGAGCTTATTCCAGAAAGTGCAGAGGCTCGCGCTTCACTTGCATATCTCTATCTTTCCCAGCAAGAGTATGAAAAGAGCGCGCATGTGCTTGATGGATTGGAGCGCATTCCTTTACCTCAAGATGTGGTAAGAACCCTTTTATGGATCTGCAAATCTAAAGACACAGATGCTCGAGCTATTGCAGTAAGGTTAAAAGCAGCAGCTCAGCTAAAACGACAGCAAATTTTGTTTGATTCTAAGATTCCTGACCTGCCAAACCTTACGGAGGATACGAGAGAATTTTTATCTATAAGGCACTCCATAGGATGGCTGCAGCTCTCTCCAGAAGATCAGATGGTCCTCAAGATGGAAAAAGAGGAGAAGGAAGTGCGGCGTAAAATGGCTGGACCCATCTATGCAGGTCCAATACTCATCGACTTCTCTAGCTATTTGGAAAAGGAGCGTCCATTTGATGTGGAACACCTGTTTGAAGCTCCTAAAGAAGAGGAGCCAACCCCCTTGCGTCCCATATTTTCTCGGGATTTTTGGGACGTATGCGAAGCTGTGCGAACAGGCAGTCCTGTGTCAGTAGAGCACATAAAATCCATGTTTGGAGTGGAGGCAGAAGGTAAAGACTTAAGTTATGCCTTGGAGATAGCTGCAAGAGCGAACCCAAGCAAGGCGCAAACAGCTGCAGCAATTTTACTTGCTATTCAAAAAAGACCGGATCAATTCAAAGACATTAATTTGGAAGATAGATGGAAAAAAGAGGAGGAGATTTGGAAAGAGCTTATGCATCGGGCTTCATCACTCTTTGCAAAGGAAGCGCCTTCTGCGCTATCCCTCGAACCTGTTCCAACAACAACACTGCCTCTAGAAATGCCCGAAGAAGCAGTTGAAAAAAAGGAGGCTTTACCTCCTTTGGTTTGTGAGGATCCAGAAAAAACCGCTCTTTCCGATATCTCCTCAATTCTTTTTCCGAAGAAAAAGGTAGAGCTGAAAGGCAAGCCTCTCTCCATAAGCGGTCAACCAGTAGTTGAGTTGCTCAAAACCATTTCTCCTATACATGCAAGAGAAGGGGAGCGATTTGCGCAAGCTGTGACCTCGTATAGCGACATGAAGCCTTCAGCAAAAGTTGAGATAGAGAAAGAGGTGCAAGTTTCTTCTTGGATTCCTTGGATCTGGGGAGGCGGGAGAGGAAGCCAGACTCAGAAACGCATTGGAACAGCTCTTTCTCCCTTAAAGTCCCAGCTCGAGAAAAGCCGGGAAACCGCAAACAAGTATAAGCATACAATAGTTGATCTGCTCCAGAAACGAACGTTAGATACTGAAGTAACCTATGCATCCTTGGAAGCAGCAGGATATGTTCCTGATGTCTATATTAAAAGCGCCATTATTGCTCTGTTAAAGCCATTTCCAGAAGGGTTTCTCTCCCTCAACCCTGCACTTTCAGTAGAAGATGCGTGTGCTCTAAGGGAAGCAACAGTTGCCTATCTTGCAGAAAAAACCCATGCCAATCATCTCAATACCATCGTTACTGAATTGACTCGGCTCCAAAATAAATCTTCTATAACTGAAGAGGAGGTAACAAACCTCCACGCTCTTCTTGAACAGCATCGAGAGTATGATATCGCACAAGATCCTCGATACATTGTTCTTGAGGAAGCTCTTGGGTATATCTTCCGCGCGGATCAACTAAAGGTGATGAGATCATTTCTTGAAGGTGGTGAGGGCAAGGTGATAGAGCTCATCATGGGAAGTGGAAAAACTGCAGTAATAGGCCCTTTGCTCTGTCAGTGTATTGCTTCAAGAGGAAAGCTGCCTGTTTTTGTTATCCCGGAGTCCCTTGCTTCATCAATGTTTCCACAGCTAGCTGCGACTTTACAGAACAGTTTTTCTCAAAAAGTCTTTTCTTGGGAAGTGCCTGATAATGAAATGCTTTCCCTTGAACAACTTTCTTTTATCGAACAAGGAATAAAAAATGCTCTGGCTGAAGCAGGTGCTGTTTTAGTACGGCCAAAAGATATCACAGGCCTTTTTCTGCAGTTCTTTTTGACTTTGAAGCAAGTTCCGCGAGATGAGAAAAAAATAGAATTATTCCAAAGCATTTTTTCCACGTTAATAAAAAATGGCGAAGCCATTTTTGATGAGGCAGATGCTACATTTGATGTCCTTAAAGAGCATTTGCTGGCAACAGGAGAGATGAAGCCTCCTTCTCCTGCTGTGCTTGATGCTACCATGTCACTTTATCAGGTGCTTGAGAAAGAAAAATTTTATGCTGGGACAAAAAGAGAGTTTGAACAAAGGCGGGATGAGCTTATTAAGCTTTTAATGAAAGAAGAGAAAGGGGAGGTGGAAAAGAAAAAGGAGTATCTTGAATCTGGAGATCTCAAGCTTATTTCTCACATGCCAGCAAAAGAACAAGAAAGGCTGCGGGTTTGGTATACAGAAGCTTGGGAGGTTCTTCCGGAAACCTATACGAAGAAATGCGGGGTAGAGTATGGGGCCGCGGGATCTCCAGATGCTTGGTATGCAGTACCCTATGATCGAGGCAATCCTGTACCAGCCTCAAGGTTTAAGAATGAGCTTGAGGAAATCAACTTCACCTATCAGTTCTTCGTGAGTGCAGAAGATAAGAAGATTTTGCCTCTGGTGTCAACCTGGGTGCGCACTATTAGTTCAAAGATACAACAAAGAATTGCTGATGACCCTGCCGTTTCTCTAGAAGCCATTCCTGAAGTGGCCTACATCTCTGATTTTCTTGGAAAGGATATGGCGAATCTTTTTGGGAGAGAGTCAGTAGAGACCATCACCCAGGCTCTACTGGATCTTTTTAAAAAAGATTTGTCAAAGAAGATTACTTTTGCTCGGGTTGTTGCCTTGCCAAATGTACAACGACCTACTTCTTATGTACGCAGCACAACACAACTTTTTGCGCTGCTTTTCAACAAGGTACGAGGGTTTACAGGAACTTTATGGAATCAGGATTCTTATCCACTTTCAGTCACTTCGGAAACATCTCCAGAATCAGTTGGCAAGACAATGCATTTACTTGAACAAGATATGGAAACCCAATTAGCTCTTTTTGACGAAAAAGCCCCTCCAAGAGATCAAGGTATAATTGATGTGGGAGGCCTTTTGTGCGGAAGAAGCGGCCGTGATATAGCTCAAAGGATGCTTGAAAATAGCGACCCAGCATCTATCTCAGGAGTGATTTTCTACGAAAACAAAAAGCAAATGGTTCTTGAGCGAAATAAAAGCCCCTACCCGCTTTCTCAATGCAAAGCACCTAAGGAAAAACTTGCTGCCTTTTGGGAACAACAGTTTACGGTTGGTTCAGATCTTCGTTTGGGAGAAAAAGCAGAAAGTACTGTACTTGTTGGTAAGCATACGATGTTGCGAGACTTGCTGCAGGGCATTTGGCGTATGCGCCAATTTGGCAAGGGGCAAAAAGTGCATTTTGCTACTGATGAAGAAACCGCACGAATTATTCGACAGACTTTTAACCTGCCTGAAGGAAGACCAATTACTATAAAGCATATTTTTGCCTTTGCCCTCAAAAACCAAACAGACAGGCTCGCTGTGGATAATCCGCGAGCTTTTGAACATAAGGCAAGCGCCTTTCTTGAAGGGAATGCCATCCAAGAACTAGTGACAAAAAGAGGCGATGAACTTACACAAGCTATGGAAAAGGCTTCGGATCTCTTCTTTCAGGAAGCGCACGAGGAGTATGGAATCAAAGAAGAAGAAATTCCTATCGATTCTGAGATCGAGCGCATTCACCAGCAAACAATCTCTCATAAATGCGCGCCTGCAAACGTAGAAGAGGTTTTTAGTACATTAAAGGGTCAAATGCAGAAAAGCCTTCCACAAACTCTTCCTGGGCACAAGTCAGGAGGCCTTGTTCAAATTCAGCAGCAGACCCAAGCAAAGACCACATCTCAAGTAAAGACTGCTGTTCAGGCTGCAGTTGTGATACTGCCTTTCGGGCCTAATATGTTAGGTAAATCTCGTATGGAGCCATTTTTCTTGAAACTCTCTGAAGGGAGGGAGCTGCCTGTAGCGAGCGATATAACTGAGTTAACTCCTGAACAAAAGCAGGTCATAGACGCACTTAGACCAGCTCCGTTCCAGCACTACAAGCCAGAAGAAGTGAAAGACGAGAGGGTCGTTTTAGCTACAAAAGAAGAGTATGCACCTATGTGCAATCTTGGGGCTTTATTTGGAGCTTTTGATGTGACGAAAGAGTTTTCCGATACTATTTCTAGAGACATCTACACAAGTACTATGATTCACGATACAGGATTTGGTTCCCGGCCTTATTCGCGAGCGGTCCCAATTGTAGATTATATGGTGTGCTATCAAAAAGGAGATGATGAGACAACAAGAAGGTATCTCATGCTTACTCAAGAGGAGGCAGAAACGTTCACTAAATGCACGCAACTTGGGTCAGGCGATTACAAGGCGGTTTTAATTAACTTTCACTCGGGGGCTATGTACCACCATCCTGGGAGCGAAAAGTTGAAGGGAAGCTTAGGTAGAAATGATCAAGCCCTTTGTACACGTGTCCAGGCAAAGATTTATAATGGTTTTTTACGTCTTACTCCGGAAGAGCAGCTTGGATTTCTTCTTTGGTGCATGGAGGGCAATAAGTGGGGCAAAGTGAAATCCTTTTTGGAGGGATTTATTGTGCAAGGCAATGCCCTTGCAAAAAGCACGTATGGGCCAATAGAGAAGATTCTCGAGGGCAAAGGAGAATCGCTGGTGGCTGGTTTACTCAAGCGCTATACAGAGCGTAAAGAAACCAAGGATGAGGCAGAAGCACTTATGCAGCGCCTTGCCACAACGCATACGGTAGATAAGGAAATGATCCACACCCTGCTTACGTGGATGCAGCAGACATAGAGACATTATTTCTTATGGCACGCATCCCATTACCTACGTATTTGTAAGAGCACATCAGCTCTTTATTCAGGAGAGGAGTTTTGTTCTCCGCAGCACTTTTTATACTTTTTCCCGCTGCCGCATGGGCATGGTTCATTTCGCTGTGCGCCTAGTGGAATGGACAGTTTGTTGATAAGCTGAGGAATTTCTTCTGCTTCCTCAAAGTTGTCAGGCTCCTCCGCTGCTTCAAGAGCAAGCTCTTCTTCTTCCGGGCTTGCGAAGAAGGGGCGCTCAACTTGGGAGACAATATCAATATGAAACTTGAAGAGGGATCGAACCATGTCTTCGCGAAGGCGCATGGAAAGAGAATCAAACAGACGAAACGCCTCATGCTTAAACTCAATAAGCGGATCTTTCTGTCCGATGGCCCTTAAGTGTACGTCAGAGCGAAGATGATCCATCTCAAGAAGATGGCTTTGCCACAGGTTGTCAACGCTTCGCAACATAAGCGATCGCACCATGCTGTGAATGATATTTCTTGCATCTTCATCGCTTCCAGTAACTTCTGAGATGGACTTTTCTTCAGACGCAAATCGCTCCCGCAGAGCATCGATGATCTTTTTCGCTGTATAGACGCCAACCCCCTCTTTTGAAGCAAGAGCAGCAAAAAGCTCCTCTTTGTCAAACCCAACAGGAGCGGAAGTGGCAAGCCATTGTCGAAAGTTCTCAACAGCTGCGTCAGAGGCGTGAGCAATCATTGTCTCAGCCGTACGCGTGGTCATTTGCTCGATAATGTCAAAGGAGATCTCTATAGAAGAAGACGCGTGCAGAAGTTCATTGCGGAAGCTGTAGATTTCTTGCCGTTGTTTATTCATCACGTCATCATATTCAAGCGTGTGCTTACGGATTGTGTAGTTTCTTGACTCGACGCGCTTCTGCGCTGTCTCAATAGACTTGTTCAGAATGGATGCAGAAATGGGTTCGCCTTCTGGCGGACGGAATTTTTGGAGCCAGGTTGTTAAGGAGGGCGATGCAAAAAGCCGCATCAAGGGGTCTTCAAGCGAGATATAAAATTGAGAGGAACCTGGGTCGCCAAGACGTCCGCCTCGCCCGCGCAGCTGCCTATCGATACGTCGGGATTGGTGGCGTGTGGAACCGATTACATGAAGGCCTCCGCGTTCGGCAATGCCAGCCCCAAGCTTGATGTCTGTACCGCGGCCAGCCATGTTTGTTGCTATCGTGATAGCGCCTTCTTGCCCTGCCATCGCGATGATCTCAGCTTCGTGCGAGTGGTTCTTTGCGTTGAGGACTGTGTGTTCAAGATGGTTGAGTTTGAAAAGGCGGGAGAGCTTTTCAGAAACTTCAACAGATTCTGTACCTAAGAGAATGGGTCTGCCTTCACCATGGACGCGTTTCACATCCTTCAGGATTGCCGCATATTTCTCGCGCTCTGTCATGTACATTTCATCATTCGCATCCGCGCGGCGGCACGGCTTGTATGTTGGAATCTGTAATACGTTGATCTTGTAGATGTCTTTAAACTCATGAGCTTCTGTGATGGCCGTCCCGGTCATCCCAGCAAGCTTCTGATACATGCGGAAATAGTTCTGCAGTGTAATTGTTGCATAGGTTTGTGTCTCGCGTTGGATAGCGACAGATTCTTTGGCCTCGATTGCCTGGTGTAAGCCATCTGAAAATCTTCGCCCTGGCTGCATCCTTCCCGTGTTCTCATCAACGATGACAATCTTGCCCTCTTGGATGATGTAATCTACATCCCGCTCCATCAGAAGATGTGCTCGTAAAAGTTGCCGCAGGTTGTGCGAGCGCTCCTTTCTCAGCGCATCTTCATCTTGAATGGCAATCTTTTTTGCAAGTTTCTCCTCTGGAGAAAGAGAGTTGTCCTGATCAATGAGCAGAAGCTCATGGCCAAGATCTAACATAACAAAGTCGTCATTTTTGCCCCCGCCCTCAATCCAGGCGCCAATTCCTTTTTCGGTAAGCTCATATTCATTTTGTCGCTCATCAACGATGATAAAGAGGCGCGCAAGTGCTTCAGCACGGGCTTCTTTATTCTGTTCTTTGTAGTAGTGAAGATCCCACTTGTCTATGGCTGCACGAATATCTGGGTGTTCTTTGAGCTTTTTGAGTACTTTGTTGCGTGGAGTGCCTTTGCTCACAAGCCAGAGCTGCTCACATGCGTCATATTCTTCTGGTAAGAGTTTTGTATCAGTTCCTTCATCGCTATAGAACCGCTCGAGCTTTTTCTTTGTCTCAAGGGCGATTCTTTGGCATTCTTCTTTCTGCCGGTGTACAAGGGTTGCTACACCTGCCTGAAGTTCATGAAACAGGTGCTTTGATACAGCTGACGGCCCTGAAATGATAAGGGGCGTTCTGGCTTCGTCAATTAAGATTGAGTCAACTTCGTCAATAAGAGCAAAGTAGTGGCTGCGCTGTACTTGTTCCTCTGCACTTGAAGCCATTGAGTTATCGCGCAAGTAATCAAACCCAAATTCCGACGCTGTGCCATACACAATGTCAGCAGCATACACAGCCTTTCGTTCATCGTGGCCCATGCTTTGCTGCAAGACGCCTGTTGTGAGCCCCAGCGCTTGAAAAATGGAGCCAACCCACTCGCAGTCTCTTTTTGCAAGGTAGTCGTTTACGGTTACAATGTGAACGGGTTTTCCGGTTAGCGCATTAAGATATAGGGGCATGGCGGCAGTCAGCGTTTTTCCTTCGCCCGTCTGCATCTCGGTGATAGTTCCATTGTGCATCGAGATGGCGCCAAGAATCTGCACATCGTAAGGCACCATATCCCATTTCTGGGTGTAGCCAGAGACATTAACATCTTTTCCTACAAATCGCCGGCAGCAGTTTTTGACCACAGCGTAGGCTTCAACAAGAAGGTCATCAAGCTTTGCGCCATTTTTCAACCGCGCGCGAAACTCTTGCGTCTTTGCAGCAAGCTCTTCATCTGTCAGCCCCTTCAAGGCTTCTTCGGCCTGGTTAACCTGTGCTACAGTCTTCCAGTAACGACGGATTGTTCTTTCTTGCGCTGTCCCAAAGATCCACTTAAGTAATGAAAGCATGAATTGACCTCTGTTGGTAGAGATACGGTAAAAAAATCATTACTATGATAGCGCAAATGTGCGATTTGCTGCAATGAAATAGAGTGGTGCATTCAAGAGTTCTTCTGCTTGGTAGATCTGTAAGACGATCTTACAGGGACGACAGAAGGTGTAGTCTTGAACCATGTTTTTTTGAAATGGTTTTGCAGGAAGTGTTAGGCGTAACTAAAGCACCTTGGGATTAGACACCAGCGCTTGAAAACATTCCCCAAGTCCCTGTTTCCAGGGATAGCAAGTAACATGATCAAATTTTTTTACAAAAGGGTCTTGGCTTAGAACCCAAGCTTCACAATGAGGAATGTCTTTTGTGAGACGGACGAAAGAGCTTATCTCTTTTTCTTGAATAGATGTAGAGCTTTTGACTTCAATACAAAGGAGAGGTTTCCCAGGCCTTTCGATAACTAAATCTACTTCAACATCACCAGAAGTCCGAATAAAAGAAAATCGATACTCAGGTTGAAAATAGCTGGCCAAACGTATGAACTCTAGTAGAATAAAATGTTCAAACGCCTCTCCATATCCCGCCGTTTTTGGTTCAAGAGGTATTGACAATCTCCTTGAAAGACACCTAGTAACACCAGTATCGAAAAAGTAAAATTTTGCTTTCTCAACCAACCGTTTTCTGAAGGAATTATGGAAAGGCTCTAGAAAGAAACCAATCAAAGTATCCTCAAGAATATGGAAGTATTCTTTGATTGTCTTTTCATCTACTCCTACATCGCTTGCAATATTGGCATAGTTAATAATTTTTCCATTACATTGAGCCGCAACCTCTAAAAAACGACGGAAGGGATGTAATTTTCTTACCACTTGTTCTTGCCAAATCTCTTCTTTAAGGTACGTGTCAGTATATGCACGTAGAAACTCATCTTTTTCTGCGTCCTCAGTAAACGTAAAGATTTTTGGCAATGTCCCCCATCGGAGCGCCTTTTCTAAATCAAATTGCTCTCCTAATTCAAAACAAGAGAGTGCATACAAATGATATACAAATGAACGACCTGCAAGCAAATTGACACCACCACGTTTGAGCTTACGAGCGCTCGATCCTGTCAAGACAAAGACCTTATCCGTCTCCTCAATGAGTCGATGGACTTCATCAAGTAACTTTGGAACTTTTTGAACCTCATCTATAACTACAAATTGAACCTCTTTTGGAAGAGCTTTGACCATAGCATATAAATTGCTAGGAGCGCGTAAAAACTGATCTTCGATAGAGGAATCTAATAAATCCAACCATAGGCATTTTCCTTTTTCAAACCGTTTTCTCAAAAGAGTACTTTTTCCGGTACCTCGAGGTCCAAAGAGGAAAATGCTATGCTTATGAGTAAAATGACATAAACGTGGAAACATACGTACTCCCTTTTTATTCGACATTTACGGAGCGCACTCCGGAAATGCACAACAAATCCGGAATATACTCCGGTTTTGCCGATTTGTCAAGCAACAAAGGAGGATTGGCGCTAAGTAACATGGTAAACTTGGTTGAAAATTTTTTTCTTGTACGCAATCCTTCTCTTCTGAGAAACAAAGAGAAGAGCAAAACAATGAGAAGATTTTGGCATATTGAAAAATTTCGGCCACGAGCTAGCCCTTGCACATAAGGGGTCAAAGGAGTTGTAGTAAAAAATAACTGCAGAGATCACANNTGTGATCTCTGCAGTTATTTTTTTTAGTTCCTATGGGTACGTGGACGAAAGTTATCTGGGGGTTTTATGACTTCTACATCACCGAGAAATTTGATTGAAGGGTGTATGGAGCGCGTGGGCACGCGTGTTGTGGGGCAAGAGGATCTGGTAAAAAAGGTATTCTTGGCGCTCATATCGGGCGGACATGTGCTTGTGGAAGGGGTTCCTGGAATTGCCAAAACCTTGCTTATTTCCACAATGGCACAGCTGATCGGATTGCCTTTTAAACGGATCCAGTTTACTCCGGATCTTTTGCCGTCTGATTTAACAGGCATGTCTGTGTTCCGCCCAAAAGAGGGCATCTTTGTGGTGGAAAAGGGGCCTGTGTTCACAAACGTGGTTCTTGCAGATGAGATCAACCGTGCGCCGCCAAAAGTGCAGTCAGCGTTGCTTGAAGTCATGGCAGAAAAGCAAGTGACCATTTTTGGGCAAACGCTTGCGGTTGCACCTCCCTTTTTTGTGATGGCAACACAAAACCCGATTGAGCAAGAAGGAACATATCCCCTTCCAGAGGCGCAGCTGGATAGGTTTATGATGAAAGTGTATGCGCCCTATCCAACAGCCGAGGAAGAAAAAAAAATAGCAGCCCAAAGTACGATTCAGGTTGTACCTCCTCCCTTACAAGCCTTTCTCACACTTGAGAGCCTACAAAAAATGCAGTCCTCAGTGGATACTATTTCTATCCACGACAAGATCGTAGACTACGTTGTGGAGCTTGTAGTGTCCACAAGGGACCAAGAAAAGCTCAAGGAAAAGAAATTAGAAAATGCGATTCAATGGGGAGCATCTCCTCGGGCCACATTGTGGCTTATTCGCGGGGCAAAAGCATTAGCTTTGATGGAAGGAAGGGATTTTGTAACCCCTCATGATATTAAGGAAATTGCCAAAGAGGTCTTGCGCCACCGCTTGGTGCTTACCTATGAGGCGCAGGCAGAAGGTCTTACCGCTGACGCTATCGTAGAGCGCCTTCTTGCGGAGATACCTTCGCCATGAAGATGGATCGCAAGCTTGCTATCTCGCTCCAAATAAAAAAATATGCCCTTGGGCCATTCTTGGGGATGTATCAGTCTTTGTTCCGCGGCCAGGGGATTGAGTATGACGAGATACGAAAATATGTTCCTGGAGATGATCCCAAGGCGATGGTGTGGGCAAAGCTTGCGCAAATGGGCGAGGCATATGTAAAGACATTCCTTGAAGAGCGGGATCTTACAGTTATTGTTGCGCTTGATATTTCTGGGTCCATGTTTTGGGCGCGCCCTGAAAAGGGAAAACTTGCAGTAGAGGCCGCCTCGGTGCTCCTTTTTTCTGCTGGAGTGAGCCGGGATAGAGTGGGCCTAGCGCTTTTCTCAGACACTTTAAATGAATTTATTCCTCCCCGCCGCGGCATGACCCACATGGGAAGGCTTGTAGAGACGTTAGGAAAAATTACCCCTACTGCTAGAAAAACCTCATTGAAGACTAGTTTTCAGGCCATAGGGGCACGCAGAGGTCCAAAACGGGCCGCAGTATTTCTTATTTCTGACTTTATGTGCAGGGATGAACAGTGGGAACTGTCTTTAGAAGTTCTTTCCAAAAACAATGATGTGATTGCTGTGAAAGTACAAGATGATTGGGAAAAAAATCCAACGCCTCTTGGATGGGTCTACACTTCAGATGCTGAAAAAGAAGGGTGCAGCCTTGTCCATTTTGACCAGGATACAGCTGAGGAGTGGGAAAGACGTGTTGGAGAGGAGAAGCAACGGCTCAAAAAGACAACCACAATGCATGATATTGGGTTTGTGGAAATAGATGAAGGGTATGACCCATTAGGCGTGCTTCGTGCCTATTTTGAACGGCGATGTCGTATTTTAAAGAGGTAATTATTCACATATCCCTCCGAAAGTCGGGATATGTGAATAGTTGTGGGTGGTATATGAAAGGATATTTTCATTTCAGTGCTCTTGTGCGCATGTTCTTAGCAATAAGAACAAAAAATTACCGCAGAGCACACAGAGATGAGTTTATCTGGTTTTTTCTCCGTGAGCTCTGCGGTAAAATAAATTTTATATGCCCTTTGCCTATTATGCATGTAGGTGCTCGTATCGGTATTTTTCTTGGGCTGCTTTTTTTGCCTTTATGCGGCTTTAGCGAGGAGCCCGTTCAAGTTGGTTTTCCGTTCACAGTTTCTGTGCCTGTCCAAGTAGAAAGACAAGCGCTTGGTGCATTGAGAAGCTATTTCGACCTTTTTATTGCTTCACGGCCTATTCCAGATGGGTATCTTCTTGAGTCCTATAAAATTGATCAGGAAAAAGGCCTTGTAAAGCTTACTGGAAGGGTTTTAAACGAGGGGAAATATACTCTCTTTTTTGGCACATTTGTGTGTGGATCCACGGTGTACCAGCTGCCGCCAGTAACAATAGAGGCCTCCCCGCTTTCTGGCACTACGCTTTCACCTAAAGATATGCTTTTGCCTTTTCCTGAGCTCGCCCTCAATGAAACAAAAGAAAATAGGAGTCTGAAAACAAAGCTGCTTGGCGAATACTTAGATCAGGGGGCGCATCTTCTGCTACAGCAAAAGGATTTTAAAAATGGCCTGCTTGTCTTTTTGCTCATGGTTTGCTCATCTCCAATCCTCCTTTTCCTCATTGGGCAAAAAATTAAACAAATGAAGCCAAAAGAAAAAGAAATTCCTCTGGAGGAAGAACTGGTGATGGTGAAGAAAAGCAAGGATTGGACAAAACTTCTTGCGCTTTTGCAGCGTCTTTCTGGCAAGAAAGAAAGCCTTACCTCCTATGAGCTTACACAGTTCTTTTCAGAAAAAGGAAAACAGGATCTTGTTCAGGCTTCAAGCTTTGTTGAAAAATATGGGTATCTGCTTGAACCCTCCTCGGAAAAATTTGATCAGGCAATAAAGTACGTTGCTGCTTCTAAATCTTTTTCGGAGATCGCTTTCGCGGGGAGTCATGAGGTTGGGAAGAGCTAATCTCAAAATCAATCTTCACAGGGTCAATGTCATTGGGAAATTGGCTTTCGCATTTTGCTTTAAATTCTTTTTGAAGTTCGTCTTTGTTTTTTCCTTTTTCCTTGTGAAGGTCCCTCCAGATTTCTTGGCGATAGGCAAGAAGCTCTCTTACCACATCCTCTTTTTCTGGGCCATAGAGGGCAAGAAGAAGATTTTTTGGCGCAAGGTATATGCTCATAACATAATTGCCATGCTGCTGTAAGCTGATATAGTACTGAAGTCCCTCGAGCTTGCACCGAGAGCCATTCATAAGTTCCCCTTTGCCGCCCCGAAGCATGTGGTAAAAGGCAGAATGTTCCAAATTCTGGATCCCTGGGTCATCTCGTAAACTGATAAGAGCAAGATCCTCAACTTTAGCGAACTTCACTTTCCCCCCACCCCCAATTTCTGTCGCCCTTTTACAAACCTTTTCAAAAAGCGCTACCACTTGAGACGTGTTGTCTCCTTGAGCAAAAATTGGTTGGTTCCCATACAAAATTCCAATAAGGCGGGAAAAGATTTTTTTTTCTGTTTCTGAACCAATGCCTTTAAAAAGAGAGCCTACATGCAGCTTGCTTGTGCGAAGGCCGTGAAACTCGTGAGTTGGTTTTTTTTCATATTTTTTAGGGGTGTGGGCATGCTGTTCAATAATCATGCCAACTCTATCTCCTTCTAAGTCCATGGAGCTTAGTGCAATTGTTTGAAGGATGGAAGTCTCTGTGATGGTTTTAAGCTGTGTCCAAAGAAGCAGAGAAAAAATGAACAGAAAACTAAAACACCATGGAAGAAGACCCATATTCTACTTACCTTACCTGTATGGTTGCGTCTTTTAATTGACTGAGCACGATACCTGTCACCTCAATTTTATCACCGCCCTCTTCCCGGATCTCTGCCTTGATGGCAAGAGGCAAACCGCTTTCTTCTTTTGGCCAGGCCTCTTTCCACTCACCTTTAGGTTGAGATGGATCTTGGACTAGTTCAGGTTTGCCAAAAAAACTCCACTTAACCGCTTGAGCGCCAGGCCAAATGGGATATGCCTTTTCTTCTTCAAACCCTAGATCTTTTCGGATCTTTGGGGGTCTATGCACCAGCATCAGACCCTTTTCCTTATCAAGGTAGAGCATGGCGATCATATCGCTTGAATCATTTGGCGAGGAATCAATCCCATGGTTCAGGTGAAAGATGATGCATTTGGATCCCCCGGGCCCCTCTTCAACAACAAAAAGATGCTTTGGCTCCGGCACAATGTTCATGATCACCCACCGTAAGTAGCTTGCCCCTTGCCATCTTTTTTGTGAGACAAGCAGTGCTGATTCTTCCTTGCCTCGCCGCGAAATAAACAACGTAAGAAGTGTAATACAGGCTGCTATGATTAATCCTGCAATGAAGAGAGAAGTGAGCAGTTCCAGAAGAGCAAAGCTTCTTCTCTTTATTTTTGAAGAGCGACACATAATTTTGTTTCTCGGGTAACTCCGTCCTTGTTTTTTTTCATGGCTGGAGCCACTTGAACCTTAAAGATCACCATGAATTTTTCTTTCTCTTCTTCATCCCGATCTTTTTCCTCGGGCTGGATGGTAAGAGTAACTCGATAGGGAATGCTTTCACAGGTTACAATCAATTCTTGTGAAAAATTCTCTATCTCTCGTGAAGCGTTTTTGGACAGACACTCAAGTAGAGTAGTGGCAAAATATTCATCTGCAAGATAGTGACATGTTCCTTGCATGCGCAGGTTGCGATACACATCAGTTGTGTTTTTGATTGCTGGAAGAAAAAGAGAAAGTCCTCCTCCTACGATAAGAATGCAGATAAGTGCTTCAACAAGTGTAAAGGAGGATCGTTTCTTAAGAGGGATCAAGATCTATAGCCTCCTGTGGTATGGGTAGGTGAGTTGTGTTGTGCGCATAAGGCAAAAGGTCTATAGAATGCGTATTCCCTTTCCCTTGCAAGTCAAGCTTGAGAGAAGAAAGCTTGTGGCTTCTTGGGTCAAGCCCTAACTCGCGCAGAGTAAGAGGGGACTCAGTCCAACCTTTTGCTCTGACATATGAGGGATCAATGCCTCTCATTGGTAGGAACACAAGGTTAAGTTCTGTAAATTCAGTGTCATTAAGTGTCAGCTTTTCCGTACCCTCAAGTTCCACGAACTTTCGGGATAAATTACTAAAAATATCAAGAACCTCGTTTTCCTCATCCCCCCACGGCTTAATAACTGCATACCATCGGGAATGCTCCTTCACAATAAACACCTCTACTTCTTGCTGAAGCACTGTTGAGAGAAAGTCTGCTTGGGCAAGAAGCGTTACTGTGCGATCCCGGGCATTGTTCAGCGCTGCTTTCTGTGAATAGCGATAAAACCCGAAGGACAAAGATCCTGCAAAAATAGCCAAAATACAAAATACAATAACTAGCTCAACAAGAGAGAAAGCTCTTTTCACTTAATTACTTTCTGTTTTTGTTTTTGAAGTTATCGAATGCACCGGAAGAAATAAATATAGTAACGCCCCCATGGATTGGGTCAGGATCCATTTTGACATGATACTCAACTCCCCAACCATCGTAAAGAATGGTTTTATCTCCTGGCCTTACCAAGGGAGAATCGAGCACAATCTTTCTCCAGTCAAGGCTTGTGCAGTTGGACATTTCTTCTGGGTGTTCTGCGTAATAAATATTTAAAATGGCCTCAATCTTATGCATGCCTTGTTCTGTTTTAAAGGCATGGCCTTTATCAAGCGTCCCTTTATAGCTTATGGCTAAGGTTCCTGTTATCGTCGCAATCAGAATCATGACGATGATGATTTCGATAAGCGTTACTGCTCGTCGGGCGTATGTTTTCATAAATCACTCCCTGTTCAAAGAAACTCTATTTTGACAGCACATGCTCTCTTTGTCAAGTTCCTAGTCATCCGCCTCCTCCCTTCGGTCGAAGGCGGATCACTAGTAAATGAGATCTATTGTGACATCAGACCTGAAAAGAAAAAAAAGCTGTTTTCGTAAATTTTTGATCTTGGATACAATAAGTTCGTTATCGTTAATCGATTTTAACAACAGAGGTTGATTTGAAAACAGTTGCTTTTTTTAAAAAGTATAGCTTAAGGAATTTGGCGGCTGTTTTGTCCAAATTCCAGTTTGTGTTGGTATTTTTTTCCTCTTTTTTGGGGGCTGAAATACGCGAGTGCTCCTCAATAAAGGAAGTTCTCCAAGAGATTAAACCAGGCACTCTTTTCATTTTTGATATAGATAATACCCTGTTGAGACCTTGTCAGATGCTTGGATCAGATGAATGGGTTGAATACTGTTTGAAAAGTAAGCAGGAGGAGGGGGTTTCTCCCGATGAAGGGAGAAGAAGCGTTATTGAAACTTGGGCCGCAGTGCAAGTTTTAACCAAGATGCGGTTGATTGAACAAGAGGCTCCTGAGGTAATAGCAAGCCTGCAAGAGCAAGGCCTTCCTATGATGATTCTCACAACACGGGGGGAAAACGTACTGCGTGCCACCAGGTTGCAGCTTCTCTCTTCCGCTCTTGATATAGCTAAGAGCCCTGTATGCCAAGGTAATTTTTATCTCAAGGAATTTCCTACTGTGGGATTTTTTGATGGAATCTTATTTGCCGCCGGCCGCAATAAGGGGGATGTGTTGCTCTCTTTCCTTCACCAGATTGGATTTGTTCCGAAACGTATCGTTTTCGTGGATGATAAAAAATCCAGCCTCACATCTGTTGCACGAGTGGAGGCGGAGGGGATTGAATTTCTTGGGCTTAGATATAACCGTGCCGACCCCTTCGTTCGCTCCTTTGATTCACTTCTTGCCGGCATTGAATTGGAACACCTACGTAACAGCTTGCTTTCAGATGAGGAAGCCAGAAAACAGCTTTTCCCTCTAGAACTGTAAAAGTTATTCCTGTACGATTCCTTAACCTGCATGTGCCTGCCTTACGATGATCTTTTCTGGAGCGTAGCGACAAAAAAAGATCATCGGAAAGCAAGCACATCGCGTCCATATCTTGAGGCATTCCCTATGAAAAAAGTGATATTATTGGTCTTCTGCATATGTTCTACTTTTGGCTTTGGGTTGGATCGAGGTGTTGCTCGGCAGCTTGAACAACTCATGAATAATGCTGTGGGGGTTGTTTCTACATTTCCTGAGGAAGTTCGGACCAGACGCTCTGGCGGAGTGGAGCAAAAAATTGAGATTTCTGATGACGGGGTGTTAACTCTCTCCTTTTCTTTTCTGTGTTATCCGGCGCCTGAGGAAGGCAAAAAAGCTAAACTCGCACGAGCAGTAACGCGCAAATCATTTGTGCTTGGCCAATTGAAGGCCAACTCTACAAAACGATATGAAGTCAATCTCCACCTGAACACCATCTCGTTTTATGACCACGGGCTAGCTTGGGTAATCGCGTTTCGAAGCAAAGTAGATCTAGAACGTGCTTCTAAGCTTCTTTTCCAGCTGATCACAAGTGCAGACGAAACCATGCCGCAAAAGGTCGATGCGGCAAAAATGGCCAAAGATGCAGGGTTTCGATACGTTGTATTTGCTCCGCGCGCACCCTCCGTTGAGGACGAAATTCGGCTGCTACGGGGCCCAGAACTGTCCTCCAACGTGATTGCCTGGCTTACAAAAAATGAACCAAGCCTTACAAGCGAACTTCTTGCCGAGTCATATAATGCCTTCCCCCTCTTTTTCTATGATCTCAGCGTTCTTAATGAATCGCCCTTTTATACGGTATCTTTTCCTGGCATGACGACTTTTTTCCCCTGCACTATAGCCAAAGAGTATGAGCAGTCAGTTTTTTCTGATGACGAAGCAGGATTAAAAAATTTTTTCCATGACTCTCCCTATGTTGGTATACGTTTTCAGAATATGCCTTCCTACATACCCTGCGAGGCAATTCTTTGTTTGGAAAGCGAAAAGAAAATGAATCAACAGGCAAAAGCTCGGGGTATAGATAAAGATGTAGAGATCGCTCAACAGACGCCTGCCTATTTTGATCCTCAAATACCTGAAGGACCTTTTTCGGTGTGGTTCACAGGGCTTAATGAAAATTCCGATGACATTTTTCGATATCTTATCTGGACAAAAAAAATTACAAGAGAAAATCTTTCAAAGGTACTCTACAGGGAGTTTCCTGCGCTTTCAACTCTTCTCAAAACAAAAAGCAGATATAGAAAGGATCTTTCCCTTGAGGACTGTTTGACCATGCGCATGTCTAGCCTCTACTCCATTTGGAGTGGGCTTTCTTCATTTTCCAAAAAGGTGCTCATGGTTGCGTGTTATGCCCAGGACCTTGGAACACCTTTTGGACCAGATGAGGATCTTTATTGTAACTCTTGGCCGCTTGCTCTTTGTGTGGCAGAAAAATTAGGATTGCAAGAAAACGAAAAAGTCGCCGTCCGCCTGTTGCTTCATGATCAGCCATTACCTGGCGGCAAACCTGATAAAAAGGAAAATGGCTTTTCCATATTCCTACAAGAGGCAAAAGAAGCTGCAGACCTTGGGTTAAGTTTGGGCGAATGGATGTCTCTAAAGATGTGTTTTGATCTTGTACTCTCAAACCAATTTAGAGCTGCCCCAGGAAACATAACTGTCCCGATGAATAAATTGAACCATGCGGCAAAAAACTACTCAAATTTACTCCCATTCGGCATTCCATTTGGAACCTCAGTTTTTAAAGGGACTTTTCCTACACATGACATTGTCTCGGCCTATATATGGGAGGTGCTAGACCAGAAGCATAGAGAAGGCATTGCATTAAAGAGGTGCAGAGAAAGATACGAAAAATTGATGATTGAAAAGCCTAAATCTCCATGGAAAGGAAGATTTTGGGAATGGGTTGATAGAGAGTGCGCTAAAGACAAGCTTTATCCACAAGCCTATCTGAATTCAGACGAGGAACGCGCTGAATACCGTGCTGTATTCGAAAATGGGCATCTTGCGTCACCTTCTTATCCTGCCGATCAGGAAGTGGAGCTTCTCTTTGTAGTTGATAGGTGGGGGAGGCTCTATATAGCACCTCAAAAAATAGCAAAAAGCAAGGAAGAAGTGGGGTTTTCTCATGCTTCTTTTTTTGCAGGAAGCCCAATTGCAGCTGCAGGAAAATTAGTGATTCGGAACCAACAGATTGTTCTGATTAATGATCATAGCAGCCGGTATCCTTCAGGCCCAGATGAAATGAAAATCCTTCTAGAAGTACTCCAAAAGGCTGATGTTCCAATTGAAGAAATAAAGGTAGACACTCGAGACCAAACGGGCCACGGAAAATCCTGGGAAGCAGCTCAAAAATTTTTGAGCGAGATGCAGAAAGATATCCAAAACATTACATCCCAATCCACTGACGCCGAGTGATAATTTTTGGTTTTTTGAGAGGCGGTTTTTTCTCAGGAGGCGCCGCTTCTTTTTCAGGACTTTTTGCTTCCTCTTTTTTCGGGGGGGGTGCTGCTGGCGGTTTAGCTCCTATTTTTTTCGCAAGCTCTTTGATAAAACCCTCATTTTTTTTTCTTTGCTCTTCAAGCTGCTGCCACTGCTTTTGCGAGAAGTTTTGCGGTCGTGAAACATACCGCCTATAGTCGCTTGGCGCTATCTTATTCTTAGTGAATAAAGAGTCCACTTGTGAGGCAAGCTCTTCGTTCATTTTTTTGCCTTTAATAAATATGTCGGACACAATAGCTCTCTCCTCTCCACGCTCTTCTGGTACAGCTGCTTTTTGAGGAACTTCTTTTTTGACAGGTGGTGCTTTCCGAGCATGAGCCTTCTGTGCACTTGCTGCGGCTTCAAAAATATTTTTTGGCTTCGACAAATCTTCTGGCATACATGGATTAAATAGCTACCCTTGGTGATATTTTTTTATCCACACAAATGCCTTTAAGAGAAAGGAAATTCTGCTAACTTTTGAAAAAAAATGGTACGAGGTGGTATCCTTTCCCAAAGAATAAGAGGGAAGGAAGAAGATGACGTATGTTGAGGAGATTCGATCAAGAGTAGCAACAAGAGATTACAATAAGGTCATGGTGCTCTGGCAAGAGTACTGTGAGAATGATGAGCTTGATGCCGAAGAGCTTATCCAAATTTTGCAAATTTTAAGACAATCTGATTTTGCAAAACAGTTCGGGCAATATGTTGAGGCTATTTTGCCTCTGGTCATGACGGTAAATGACGATGATCTCCGGTTCGAAGTTCTTAAGGCAGTATATGATGTGCAATCATCTAATAGTCAGCCCCTTTATGAGCTTGCTCTTGAACTTATAAAGACGCGATTCAGTAAAGATCCTATATTCCAAGAAAAGCTGCGATTAGTAGGATTAAGATCCAAAGATAATTTCCAAGGGGTGCTTTCTAATTTTCTCCTTCTTAATCATGTTGCAAAAGGTAATTATGTGCTTCACACAGGTGGCTGGGGTGTTGGCGAAATTGTGGATTTTTCCTTTTTGCGAGAACAAGTAACTGTCAGGTTTGAAAACCTTGGCGGGGGCAAACGGGATATTTCGTTTAAAAGTGCTTTTCGGTCGCTTCTGCCCCTAACTCTCGATCATTTTTACGTGCAACGATATGTGGATCCAGAAAAGTTAGCCAAACAAGCCAAGGAAGATCCTGTGAGGTTTGTGATGCGCCTTTTGAACGATATAGGCCGAAAGACACCTGCAGAGATCAAAGAGCTTTTAGTGGATCATATAATGGAGGCAGATGTCTATTCAAAATGGTGGCAGCTAGCTCGGTCGCGCATCAAAAAAGACGGACGAATTGATGTTCCTGCTAACCCAAGAGAACAACTTTCTGTGCGGAAAGAAATTCTTTCTCCCCTGGGAAGGCTAGAAAAAGCCCTCTGCGGCAAAGAAGAATTTCATGATCTTCTTAATGCCCTCTACGCAACTGTGAGGGACTGTCCAGAATTGGCAAGAAACAAAGAAACAGCGGGAAAAATCTTAGACCAAGCACACGAACTTGTGACGATGCAAGGCATCGCTGATGCTGATAGACTGCAGGTCTATTTATTTGTAGATCAGATCATGGGCAATGATAAATATAGGGCCGCTATTAAGGAGGTTGTACAGGGATTAACCAATGTGCCCCAAACATGTGCTAAGATGGCTATCATTGCTTTTCGCAAATCCCTTTTACAAGAAGTAAGAGTGTACCGGAAAGATTGGGAAAAGGTTTTTGCAGAAAGCTTGCTTCTTGTGGATCCAGTTCAGATAAAAGACTATCTACTCAAAGAACTTTTGAGCCTTCCCTCGCATTCTCTTTTGGAAAAAAGATTGCATGATCTTGTAGAGCACCCAGTACTTTATCCAGAAGCGTTTTTATGGTACTTCCAGAAAGCGGTGGCCTCTGATGATGCCCCGCTTTTGAATACCCAGAAAGATAAGGAACATTTTTTTGAGAGCTTTCTTCTTCTCATGAGCACTATGGAGCGGAAAAAGGAACAGAGAGATTTTGCGAAGAAAATGTACTCGATCCTTACTGGGGAAAGGTTTCAGATAGTACGGGATTTTCTTAAAACTACAGATGAAGTGTATGCGCGGGAGTTTTTGTTGCTTGCTTCCAAATGCAGTTCTCTTACCCGCCACGACCAGAACATATTGAAGTCTCTAGTAGATGTAGTTCATAAGGAAACAGTACAGCGCACGCCTGGCGATGATGCAACAGTCATTTGGACTACAGAAGAAGGGTATTTTCGTACCAAAGACAAAATCCTTCACATTGGCACCCTTGAAGTGGTTGAAAATGCAAAAGAAATTGAAGCAGCCCGTGCCCATGGAGATCTTCGAGAAAATGCTGAGTATAAAGCCGCTTTAGAAAAAAGAAGCCGCCTTCAGAATGAATTAAAGGAGCTTTCTGAGCAGTTTAACCATGCTCGTATCATTACTCCGGCGGATGTGTCTACTGACTATGTCGGGATTGGTTCGAAAGTTACACTTAAGAGAAAATCGGGCGGAGAAGTTACCTATACGATCCTTGGTCAATGGGATGCGGATGTAGAGAAAAATATTTTATCCCGTCAATCAAAACTAGCTCAGACCCTTATTGGAAAAGAGATTGGAAATTCCTTTGAATTTCTTGGGGAACCTGTTACAGTGACAAAGATTGAAAGTTATGTGTAAAAGAGGCTTCCCATTGTGGAACTTGTACTCGTCTCTTTTCATCCAGAAAAGGTGAGAGAGCTTAAGCGAATCCTCCAAGAAAATCTTCCTGATGTTCACCTAATGTCTCTTCTGGATTTTCCTGCGTATAGGGATCAAAAAGATCTAGGAGAAACATCGGAAACTAGATCTGTGCAAAGAGCTACCTCAGCAGTAACCTTTCTGTCTAAACCATGCCTTGCTGATGATTCTGGGCTTATTATCCCAACCCTAGGTAAAGAGCGCATGTTTCATGAGGAGCGGCATCATTCCGGCCTCTACTTGCCAGATACCAAGAAGGTTTTGCGCGATTTAAAGAATGTAGACGAAGCAAGAAGAGACGCCTTTCTTGAATGCTCGTTATCTTTTGCTACGCCCGAACATGGTCTTGTCCGTACAGCTACATGTCGTATGGAAGGATTTATCTCTGCACAAGAAAAAGGGGCAACACCATTCGACTTTGCAACGATCTTTATCAAGTACGAATACAATAAGACCTTGGCTGAGCTTACCCCCTCCGTCCAATCCCGCATTTCTCACCGGAGAAAAGCCTGCGAAAAGCTTTTACCCTTTCTTCGCTCGTATTATTTAAAAAAATCATAACATTTCACATATCCCTCCTTCGTCAGGGTATGAGAACTGTTACGTTAAATTCCAAGGTCCAACTGAGGAAATCAACCCTATTTTGAAGATCTATACAAGATGGCAGCTGATAAATGGTTTTAAAGATCAAGCTCTCTCCTCGATCGGGGAGAGAGCTTGGAAAAAATTTACGCAGCGTCTTGCTTAGCGTCTTTTTCTTCGAGAGCAATTTCTGAAGAAGAGTGGTCTTGTTTGTTGAGTTTGTTTGAAAGAAGATCAACCATCTTGCCCTCAGATGAAGCCAAACGCCTTTCCATTATCCGCATTTTTTGCTGCATCTTATAAATATCCTTCCTCGCTGCATCCAGAACTCTTTGCACTTCTTTTAATTGAGAATCAGCAGTTGGAAGCCAGGAATTTTGCCAATAGTGGACAGCGATTGTTTCTGGGTAAGGATGACAAAAGGCTCTTGGGCCTTTAAGATGATATTTTTCAAGAACATCATAGAACTTTTCTCTCCAGCTTCTGAAGAAACTGCGCCTTTTGCTAGCGTGATCTTGAGCGAGGGGGTAAAAGTATGTAGCCGGGAATATTATGTCGGTATTGCCGGGCTTGTCAATTTCTTGCATTACTGCATGTGTGAAAGGGAAGAAGGTATGATTGATGCTGCGCTCGACTTGGGATGAGAAGCGAAGATCTGCATCATTCCAGCCATTTCGTATGAGTCGTTTCCAGGCTACCATGATGGGGTGATGCGGACGTGAAGCCATGATCGATATCCCCACCCATACCCGATTAAGTGTTGTAGCTGATTTATGGGGGGCTTCAATGCCAGCATAGAAATCATACTTTTCATGGAGTTCAGTCAGAGATTTGTACGCCTCTATGTCTACATCTAAATAAACCCCTCCGAACCTATCGAGAAGGTCGCACCTGATAATATCAGACTTTTCTCCCCAGTTTTGAGCTTTTTCTACAAGGTCCCAATTGTCGAGGTTTAATTCTTCTAGCTGTGCTTCAGACCACAGGTGGTATTCCCAATCTGGATGCAGGCGCAACAAAGTTTCCTGAAAATTAGCGAAGTAGGGAGGAGGTAAATTAGGGCCAAGCCAGATCTGATGGATGATTTTCGGAATTTTCGGATTTTGGCTTGGAGCAACTTTAGAAGGGGCATTTTTCTCGAACAAGGCTTTGACTTTTTCATAACGAGCAACATCATCGCTATTTGCGAAGATGAATTTAAACTCTGTCTCAGATTTCCCCATGGATTCATCGAAGCTCACTTCTTTGATCGGAGAAAAACAGGCTGTCTTTTCCTTTTGTTGTTTTGAGCATCCTGGAAAAAAGAGACTGAGGGTTATCAAGCCGAGGGTCACAGTGAAAACACTGCTCAAAATAGTCCGTTTCATTGTTGATCCTTTTTTTTTGATGAGGTTTCCGAATAAGAGTATCAGGCTTTCTTTTTTGACTCCAGACTCTTTTTCATCCCTTCCCCTGCCTCCCTCCCTTCATATGGATGCAAACAGTCTCTAAAGCAACGTCCGAATAGGGAAGAGTTTCCAACACATGCAAAGATTGTAAAACCTTCTTTGTTGTTGAGTGATGTTGAGTCCCATCCAATATGCCTTGAAATTCTCTAATATAGGAAGGAGCAACAGGGCAAAAATAGGTAGGTCCAACAAGCAGTGTGCGGCCATATTCTTTTGCCAGGCAAGCCATCGTGGTTGTGAGGGCTTCCTGTGTGGCCCACAAAGAGAACTTCTTCTGTTTCATTGCAGTCATAAATTGTGCCCGGTGGATCATAGTTTTTAACCATTCACGTATCAGAGGATGAGCCGGGACTGCAGCTATCACAGAGGAAGAGAGTAAGAGACGTCGTTTAAAATGAGCGCATCTTGAAGGAGGCTCAAACCCTATGATGCAATCCCCCAAAGAAAGAAGCGGAGTGATTGGCTGAACACATTCTGCCTCTAGGTCTATAACAACACCCCCTTTTTGGAGTAATATAAGGGCCGCTACTATGTCTCGTACCAATTCCTTTGGAAGAGAATCGCTTGCCGAGCCAAGAGCTTTTTTAAGCAGCGGCTCATATTCTTTTGCTGTCCAGAGCGTGTAGGGAGCATTCTTGTGAAATAATCGTACCGACTGAGCTCCTCTTGCAAGATCATCTGGCAAAGGGCCTTCTCCTACCCAGATCTGATGGATCTCAAAAGGAATTAGGGGCAAGGAGCCTTCATGCCATTCTTTGCTTCTCATTTCGATAAGTGAATAGGCAATTTGCCCCATCTCTAAGTCCAAAGGCTTTTCAAACACGAATTCTTTTCCGAATCTATCTACTCCTATGGAACTATCAAATGCTTCCTTGGATAAAGCAAGAGGATGGGTGGTAGCTTGTCGATTATAGAGGTATACAAGAGCACTTAAGATGACAAACGGTGTGAGAAGTAAAAGAACTTTTTTTATCATACAACGTCAACGCGTTAAGCAGTAAGTCTGTCCTACCTCAAGGGTGGGTCTCCAAATTTTCTGGAATGTGTGACAGGAAGCAAGCAATTCTTCTTTTGTCCCATCCCCTACTTTTTTCCCTTCATCTATCACGATGATGCGGTCAGCATCCTCGATAGTGGACAACCTATGAGCAATAATAATCTGCGTTACAGTGCCTTTTAATTCTTTGAGAGCAAGCTTGATTTGCAGCTCGCTTGCTGGGTCCAGTGCTGATGTTGCCTCATCAAGCACAAGAATTGGAGACTGTTTGATCAATGCTCGAGCAATAGCCAGCCTTTGTTGCTGGCCTCCAGACAGACTTTTGCCTCCTTCGGCAAGGAAGGTAGAGTACCCGGAAGGAAGTGCAAGAATAAAATCCTCTGCATGGGCTTGGCGTGCAGCTTTGAATATCGCTTCATCGCTAAAGGAGCGGCCGTAGCAGATATTTTCACGAACAGTGTCGTGGAAAATGAAAGGTCGTTGAGGAACAACTGCAAAGAAATCGCGAAGAGCTTTTTGTGTAAATTGTTGGATTGGGATTCCATCAATTGTGATGGACCCTTGATCTACCTCGAAAAGGCGTGTAAAGAGGTTGACTATGGTAGATTTTCCGCCGCCTGTGGGGCCGACAATCGCGACCATCTCCCCCTTAGTCACATTAAAAGAAACGTCTATAAGGACTGATTGTTCTTTGCCATACCCAAAAAATACAGCGTTGGACGCAAGCTCTCGCTCAAAAGGAATTTCCGTTTTGGCGTTTTTGTCATCTTGTATAGAAGGATGTAAATCCAATACATCGTAGAGGCGTTCGCAAGCAGCAACGCCTCGCTGAATTCTTCCATTTTCCTCTGCGAACTTTTTAATAGGCTCATACACAACAACAAGAAGCCCGCAGAAGAGCAGGACCTCTGGAAGCTGAAGCTTTAACCCCCACAACCCTAAGAGAAGTGCGGTAATCAGAAAAAGCATGCCGATCGTGTGCAAAACTGGCCGAGATCCAACGTCATATCGAGCATTGCGAATTTCGAGCTGTGCCATGGCATTATTGTGCTCTTGGTATTTCTTGAGAGAGAAGTTTTCCATAGCATAGAGCTTAATCGTTTGAATGCCTGTCAAAAATTCCACAAGAACAGAAGAAAACGCCTCTTGTTTTTTCTGAATCTGTTTAGAAAGACCTTTAATCCTGCGTGCAATAAAGATGATAGGGTAGACAAGAAAGGGCAGACCAAAAAATACGATGCAAGAAAGCTGCCAGCTGATAGCAAAACACAGTAGAAGGGTAGAAAGTACTGCGAAAGGAGTCTGGATATAATTAACCAAGGCTGAGTGAACGCCATCGGAGATGATATATGCATCATTCACGGTTCTTGAGGAAAGAGCGCCTATATTATGTTCATGATAAAAGCTCATGGGCAAAGATTGAATGTGCTCAAAGTATTTTTGGCGTAAGTCTCTGCATATATATATGGAGAAGAGTTTTGTGCCATATCTGTAGGTAAAAAGGGTGACTGCCTTAAGAACTGACGTGAATATAATAAAAAGCACAAGGGCCCATATATGCCTGTGCACTGGGATCAATTTTTGGATAAGAGCTGTCCCTTTACTGATCAGCCCGTTTTTTTTTGTTCGTTCCAGGTAGGCAGAGACGTCGTCTTGAGTGATTGCACCTTTTTTCCCCTCGTCAATCTCCTCCCAGGTATCGATCAACTGATTGTAGCTTATGGAAGTTGATTTTTTTTGGTCTTTTGGAGAGAAAAGCTCGAAAAAGTCAGGCCCTTTATTTGCGGCCACCCCGAGAGCAAAAAGCTCGAGCTGTGAGGCTATAGTAAGACCCAGCGCAAAAATAAGAGTGAAAAGAAGCACCCATCTATACAAGGGCTTTGAAAAGGCAATTTGGATAAGTCGTTTCATGTTAGGTTGAGTTTCAATGTTCCTTATATGTTATGGGAAGACCTTGAGCGATCAGGATATGATCGCAAAGATCTCGTATCGCCCCTCGTCCGCCCGGGGAGGGGAGAACAAGATGTGCTATTTCCAAAATAATCGGATGCGCATCAGATGGCGCACAGGCTACGCCCACAAGGCGCATAGCTGCTTCATCATTGATGTCATCCCCAATATATGCAACCTGACGCAGCTCTATACCCTCCTTTCGGACAAGATCCTTGAGCGCAGAGGATTTATTCTTGCACCCAACGATCACATGGTGGATTCCAAGTTTTTTTGCTCGGGGTTCAACTATCAGTGTTGCTTCCGATGTGATAATGACAGTGCGAATATTGGCTGCTTGAACAAGCTGTACCCCCATTCCATCTCTGACGTAAAAGCGTTTGGCGACATCCCCTTCCTTTGAGTAGTACATGGACCCATCTGTCATAGTGCCATCTACATCCATGACAAGCATTTTAATATTAGCAAGTCTTTCTTTAAGCGCATGCTCTTCTAGGTTCATGTTGCCTCATAATTTAACTTTCAAAATAACCTTTTTAACAGGCTTTTTTCCTGCAAGAGGCGCATGCGCATCATGCGGGAAAAAAAGGGCAAAATATCCTGGTTTTAGCGTAAACCAGCCTTCCGGACTGTCTTGAAAAAACAATTTATCCTTTTCTGAATGATACTCCTCCGCGATAGTCTGACACGCTTCAAAGGGTTTCCAGCCGATCAGATCCTCGCCTGAGAGAACATAGTGGATATCTATGTATCTCTTATGTGCTTCTAACCTTGCATTTTTTTTACCCTTTCCTGAAACGGTTTCTACACTTGCTATCAGCTCATCTGCGTCAATAGGAAAAACTCCTTCAGGAAACCCCTCTTGTTCAACTGTCGAGAGAAAGTCAAAGGCTTTAAGAAAATGTCGGTGCAAAGGGGAAAGCGCTGCAAGAAAAGAAAGCGGTTCAAGAATCATATCTTAACTCCTCGTTACGAAGAATCACTAGTCTCCCATGAGAGGAGGGTTTTACGAAAGTAGTTTTACGTTCGAGGAGTTTTCGTTCTGATCTTTTAGAGGAAGAGCTAGCTCGAAGGTGTAAAATCCATCTTTTGGAAGGTTGCAGAATCTCCATTTAATTGCATCCCTTTTCCATATATTTGACCCTCGCAGCTCATGATCACACCATAAGAATCCTTCCAAACAGCCTTCAATGGCCACATACCGGAAAGACTGAACATATTAATGGTGAGGGAGACGAGCACCTGTTTTGCAGGTGCTAATGCTGTATCACCCGGTGCAGCGCAATAGATGGTTGAAGAAAAATCTTTATGCATGATGAATACTGCAATTCCGTGTGAGTTGTAGAGTGGTATAAAGCCTCCAACCGAATCATCAATGTCCGTCGAAGACAAAACCGGTATTTTTAAAATTTTTGACTTCGCTTCGTCCTCAGTTATCGGTATCGGCTTATGTGGATACGCATTATATCCATATCCTTCTGACGTTTCTAATTTCTTTTTGTTTTGTAGATCAACGTACTCTATGCCTGTTTGATCTCCGTCAATTTCTGTAATTTTAATGTAATCAGGTCCGCCCATTTCGAACGTGATATCTTGGCTATGTTCATAATCTAACTCCTCTTTTAACTTGTACATCTGCCGGACTGAGGGGCCAAATGCATTCCTTAAGGGACAACCGTGGACGAAGGGTTGAAAATTATCATTCCCATCTTCACCTATCCAATGCTTGATTGTGACGACGTCTCCACCAATTTTGTCATGTATAGTTGCCGATCCAAGTTTGTATTCCTTGACTGAACCAGAAGGGGTGGTGGTTCCTTCATTTTGCTGAATCGGCTGTACATACTGTACTTGGCTGGAGCCTAAAGAAACTGGAAGCGTCATAAACAAATCATCCTTATTTTACATTTTTTAAGAAAAATATCCTTAATGTTAACATCCTTACAATTTAATGGCAGTATTTTCCAGTCCCTTAATCAGGCTCTGCAGGAAGAAAGCCTTGGGCTTGGGTTTTCCACATGTGGGCATAGTGGCCTCCACGGGCCAGCAGTTCCGCATGAGATCCACG
>PMZB01000221.1 GCA_003170575.1 Chlamydiia bacterium
GTTTGGAAGCCCCTGCACACCTTTCCCCCTATTAATTATTTTACCACATATAAATTTTTAATAGCATATAAAAAGATTTTGTTGAATAAAAAGATTGCTTCCGGCAAAAATCCTCTCTTCTAATGAGAGGGAAGAGGGAATGAAAGAAGACCATTTTAAGGGAAAATCAGCGCTCCAACATATAGCCGAAGTTCAGTCAACGGGTATTACTTCCTCGCTTGAGGTCCATGGCGCTGAGGCGCCAGGCCCTGTTTTTGCGTTTATTGATGCTGCTCGAGAAACAATTCTTTTACTCATTTCTCTTCTCATAATACTTGACTTTTTTGACCTCAGTTACGTGGAGAAGCTGCTTTTTGGCATCGCCCTTATTTGTGGATGGACCTTTTGGAAAGGAGCGAGAAGCGCACTTCTTGCATGGTCAAGGCTTGCAAGAATCCATAGAGTGGCTGCAGAGGAGCAAGAGGAGATTAACAAAAATAGACCCCAGGAGAGGGAAGAGCTGATAGCGCTCTATGCTGCTAAGGGATTTCAGGGGCCTCTTCTTGATAAAGTAGTTGATGTGCTTATGGCAGATCAAGATAGGTTGCTGAGAGTCATGCTTCAAGAGGAAATGGGGTATAGGTTAGAAGAATCCATGCACCCTCTTATTCAGGGCATGTGGGCGGCTTTGGGGGCGTTTTTCCCCCTCATTCTGCTTCCTGGAGCTTATTTTCTCCCCTTAAATCTCCTTGTTGTGCTTTCCCTCATATCTCTAGCCCTGTTAGGCACATGGCTTGCGTGGGTTGAAAAAAACAGGAAAATACCTGCATTTTTCTGGAATTTGGTTGCTGGGACTGTTGTATGCCTATTTGTTTATACAATCATGGGGCTTTATATACAGTGAAAAGACAGATCATACACCACACCCCATCATGGATTCTTTCAAGAAGGGTTTCGGGATTTCAAAAATTTTTCGAATTAGGTGAAGAAGAGAGTGCTAGTCCTTTTCTTGATTCCCGGGGTAAAAGAATCAGCCGTAACTTGTTTTTGAAAGCTTCTCTTGTTTCTGCGATTCTGCTTTTTATCTCGTTTCTCCTTGCCATCTTTAGTGAAGGGCCTTTTTTCGTTTTTCCTCTTGCTCTTGTCTACTTTATTTCAGGCACTCCTGCTCTTATTGCTGCTACAGAGGATATTTTTCTAAAACAAGATGTCAATATTGACACATTAACCACGGTGGCTGCCTTTTGTGCGCTTGGTTTAGGGAGGCCTTTGGAAGGAGCTCTTCTCTTGGTTCTTTTTGCCCTGGCAGGCGCTCTTGAAGATGTAGCAACACTCCGTGCTAAGGGAGCGCTTTCAGATCTGAATGAGCTCGCTCCCACAAAAGCATATATTGTTGAGCCTGGGGGCTGGCTCATTGAAAGAGCGGTTCATGATGTACGCGTGGGAGAAAAGCTAGCAGTTCGAACCGGAGAGGTTGTGCCTTTGGATGGGGTTGTCTGTACTGGAGAGGCGTCTGTGTCGCTTGCGCACCTGACAGGAGAAAGTAAGCCTATACATGTTTCTCAAGGGGCTTCTCTTTCTTCGGGCACAAAAGTTATTGATGGATATGTTGAAATAGAGGTTGCCTGTACAAGCCATGACTCTACTGTGACCAAGTTAATTCAGCTGATAACACGAGCGCATGCTTCGAGACCACAGCTCACAAAGGTGTTTGACCGGTTTGGACGAATTTATGCGCTTTGTGTAATGGGATTGTCTTGTCTTATAGTGCTCCTCCTTCCTGTTTTTGGTGTTCCTTTTTTTGGGGCTTCTGGTTCTTTATTGAGGGCTGTTAATTTTCTTATCACAGCCTCTCCCTGCGCCCTCATCCTTGCTGTGCCGATTTCTTACTTAAGTGCTCTGGGCTCTGCAGTTACTCGAGGAGCTGTTCTCAAGGCAAGTTCTGTTTTTGATGGACTATCGCGTTGTCAAGTTGTTGCCTTTGATAAGACGGGCACTTTGTCCAAAGGGAAATTGTCACTTGTAAAAATTTCTCCACTTACACCCACTTCAGCGCGCAAAGAGCCTGAGGTATTAAGACTCGCGGCTTCTCTTGAGAGATATGCAGTCCACCCCTTAGCCTCAGCCATTGTGGAAGCATATGCTGAGAAAAAACAGCCATTTTTAGAGCTTGAGAATATACAAGTTACCCCTGGGAAAGGCATTGGAGCCGCATTTAAAGATGCTCAAGTTTTTATTGGCATTCATCGACGCGAAGAGTATCGGGAGGGGGTTGATAAAGAAAAGCTTCTTGGTCGCGCTGTAGCAGTGTTGGAGATAGGGGAGGAGGCGTATCTTTTTTCCCTTCAAGATGAGGTGAGAAAAGAAAGTGCTGCTGTTGTAGAGACGCTTCGTGGCCAAGGAAAAACAGTAATCATGCTGACGGGAGACAATGAGGCTAATGCCAGAAACCTGCCTCTTTCTTTAGATCAAATCTATGCAGATCTTTCCCCGGAGGATAAGCTGAACAAAGTGACAGCTCTTTCCCAGAATACGGATCTATTAATGGTGGGGGACGGCATTAATGATGCGCCCGCTCTTGCGCGAGCAACAGTGAGCGCTTCTATGGGTGAGCTTTCAAGCGCAGCAGCAAGAGAAGCTTCAGACATTATCTTACTTCGTAATGATCTGACAGTTTTGCCATGGCTCTTTAATAAGGCGCAGTTTACACGGGTTATCGTTACTGAGAATCTTATTCTGGCTCTTCTCTCTATTCTTGTTGGCACCTCTGCTTCGCTTCTTGGCCTCCTTCCTCTCTGGCTTGCTGTGGTTCTGCACGAGGGAAGCACGCTGCTTGTTGGGCTCAATGCTTTACGGTTGCTGAGAAAAAAATAAACTATTCACATACCTCTCCTTCGTCGAGGTATGTGAATAGTGAGAAAGCATTCTTGCAAAAAAACTAGCAGACAAAATCAAAGTCTGCTAAAATCTAGTTTAAATGTGCTTGCCTTGCGATGATCCTTACTAGAGCGTAGCGACAGAAAAGATCATCGAAAAGCAAGGACATCTTAGCATATTGGAGCAAAGAGTGAAAACAAGAGCACATGCACCAAGGCGAGTTAAGGAGAGAGAAAAGAAAATTCTCTTTAGCCTTGTGGAGTATTATATCCGCACTGGGAAGCCTGTAGGATCCCAGTCTCTTCAAGAATCTGAGTTCAGTGATATTAGTTCTGCTACCATACGAAACTATTTTGCAGCCCTTGATGAAGCCGGATATTTGCATCAACAACATGCTTCGGGTGGAAGAATTCCTCAGTCAAAAGCTTTCCAGGAATATGCAAAATATTGTTTTGAAAAGTTGGGTGAGGAAAAAGGCCCTCATGATGAAAAGCCGCTTCCTCTTGTAGAAACAGTTGAGGCAACCAACGTTGTGACGATGCTGCAGCATTTTGGGGAGCTTTTAAGCCAAAAATCGCATTCTCCCATTGCTGTTTCCTCTCCCCGGTTTGACCACGATATTGTCTCAGATCTGCATTTTGTTTTTATTGATGTTTCACGCACCCTTGCTGTGATCACAACAGAGTTTGGCCTTGTTCACACAGCTGTTATTACGACGCCTGATTTTTCTTTTTCTCACGCACTGCTTAAAAAAGCCGAGCGATTTGCTCGATCCAGACTGTTCCGTGAACCTTTGGAACACGATCTATTTGAAGGAAATGAACTAGAACAAGTGCGCCGTTTGTTTCAAGAAGCCATGGCAAGTTACTTTGTGAGCTATTCTTCTGTTTCCCAAGAAGATCTTTGGCGCGCAGGCTTTTCACGCCTGTTGGGGTGCAAAGAGTTTTCTGATGTATCCTCTTTAGCTGCCTCTTTATCCTTGTTTGAAAATGGGACGGCGTTGAGAGGCTTCATGCGAGACGCTATTCGTTCCAATTCCGTAAAGTTTTGGGTAGGAGAAGAGCTTGTTCCCTATGCTGTTGGAGAGCCTAATGCGACAGTGATTGCTGTTCCCTATCATGTTGGGACAAGGCCTGTAGGGGCTATCGCTCTTGTCACTTCAATGCGCCAATTCTTCCTGCCTCTCTTTCGCTTGTTGCAGGATTCTGCTGGCCAACTTGATCGAGCGCTTACAAAATCACTTATGCATAACAGAATTAGCTACCGAATGCCAGAGTCTCACGCTGTATTTACAAAAGAAGCGCAGATGCTGGCGCTTGAGTTTGAACAGCATCCCCGTTTAGGGCATGCTGAAAAGTAGAAATTTTTGGAGAAATACATATGGGAGAAGTGTCACCAGCCAAGAGCGAACCACCTGCGGCGCCGCCACCGGAAGAAGAGATAGCGCGCTTGAAAGCAGAGGCAAGTGAATATAAAGATAAGTACCTTCGAGCTCTTGCTGAGATAGAAAATACAAGAAAGCGTTTATCGAAAGAAAAACTTGAGTCGCAGTCATTTGCTGTCCAGAATATAGTTGCAGACCTTCTTCAACCGATTGATCATTTTGAACAGGCGCTCAAACATGCAGAAAGTACAAATAAAGAGATTGCACACTGGGCTTTTGGCTTCGAACTGATTCTAAATCAGCTGCGGAGCATTCTTGCTGATCATGGAGCGGTTCCTTACGATTCAAAAGGAATGATTTTTGACCCGCATCTCCATGAGGCTGTCGAGACAGAAGAGAGAGCGGATGTTCCTGAAGGAACTATAATCGAAGAATTTCAAAAGGGATACAAACTTGCAGGGAGAACTATTCGTGCCGCCCGCGTGAAAGTGGCGACACGGCCAAACCAAGGTAAGGAGGAGTCAGCTCAAGAATCGCTTCCTCCACCTGAGAAGAATTAATTTTATTTTCAAGGAGTAAAGAACATGGATACACCAAGGCCAAAATCCAAAAAGATCATAGGTATTGATCTTGGCACAACAAACTCATGCGTTGCTGTTATGGAAGGGGGAAAGCCTGTTGTCATAGCTTCAGCAGAGGGGCTGCGTACAACCCCATCTGTGGTTGCTTTTAAGGGGCCGGAACGTTTAGTGGGTGTTACAGCCAAGCGCCAAGCCATCACCAACGCTGAAAACACTATCTATTCTTCCAAGCGGTTTATCGGAAGGAAATTTGGGGAAGTTGTTGAAGAGATAAAAATTGTCCCCTTTAAAGTAGTTGACGGCAATGCAGACAATGCTGTTTTCCAGGTAGCTGGGAAAAATATCACCCCTGAAGAAGTTGGCGCCTATGTTCTGACAAAAATGAAAGAGACTGCTGAGGCGTATCTGGGAGAAGAAGTAACAGAAGCAGTTATTACGACCCCTGCCTATTTCAACGATGCACAAAGGCAATCTACCAAAGATGCCGGGCGTATTGCTGGGCTTAATGTGCGCAGGATTATTCCTGAGCCTACTGCAGCGGCGCTTGCCTATGGGTTGGATAAGCAAAAAACAAGCAAAAAGATTGCAGTGTTTGACTTAGGCGGCGGTACATTTGATATTTCTATGCTTGAGATAGGCGAGGGGGTCATCGAAGTTCTTGCAACAAATGGGGATACCCACCTTGGCGGCGATGATTTTGACAACGTTATTCTCCACTGGATCATTGATACTTTTAAACAAGAGCAAGGCATTGATCTCAAGAATGACAAAATGGCGCTTCAGCGCCTTCGTGACGCTGCTGAAAAGGCGAAAATTGAGCTCTCTGGCACCACGCAAACTGAAATCAATCAGCCATTTATCACTATGGATGCTTCAGGGCCAAAACACTTGGCTTTGACTCTTTCTCGAGCAAAGCTGGAAAGTTTAGTGGCGAATCTTATTGAAAGGACTCGTCAGCCGTGCTTAAAGGCGATGAAGGATGCTGGATGGACAAAGGATGATATCGCAGAAGCCATTCTGGTAGGCGGTATGACACGTATGCCCGCTGTGCAAGAGATGGTGAAAAATATCTTTGGCAGAGAGCCCAATAAAAGTGTAAACCCAGATGAAGCTGTTGCAATCGGTGCTGCTATTCAGGGAGGAGTTTTGGTAGGAGAAGTAAAAGATATTCTTCTTTTGGACGTTACCCCCCTCACATTGGGTATTGAGACTTTAGGTGGAGTGATGACGCCTATTATCGAGCGAAACACTACCATCCCTGTGCAGAAAAAGCAGGTTTTTTCTACAGCTGCAGACAATCAACCAGCTGTAACTGTGCGCGTGATGCAAGGGGAGCGGCCCATGGCACACGATAATAAGGAAATCGGCAGGTTTGATCTTTCTGACATTCCTCCATCTCCACGAGGAGTTCCACAGATTGAGGTGAGTTTTGACATTGATGCTGATGGCATACTCCACGTAACAGCAAAAGATCTTTCTTCGGGCAAAGAACAAAAGATACGTATCCAAGCCAAGTCTGGCTTAAATGAAGATGAGATCAAACAGGTCATTCGAGATGCAGAAGCCCACGCTGCAGAAGATAAGAAGCGAAAAGCCGCTGTTGAAGTCCGAAATGAAGCTGATGCTCTTGCCTTCCGCGCTGAAAAAGCTCTGAGAGAGTATAAAGATCAGATTCCTGGAGATGTCGCTAAAGACGTGCAACAAAAGATTGATGCACTTAAAGACGCTCTTGCATCAAATAATGAGGAAAAAATAGCAGTTGCGAAAAGTGAGCTTGAAGAACATATGCAGCATATAGGCGAGGCGATGGCCAAACATACTCAACAGCAGCAGCAGCCTGGCCCCGCGCCTGAATCTCAGCCACAAGAACCGCCAAAGAAGGGCACCGAGACTGTAGAGGATGCTGAAGTCATTGTGGACGACTGAGTTCTTCACATACCCCTCCTACGTCGGGGTATGTGAATGAGTTTTAATTTTATTTCAGGTGCGTGTTGAAATGCCATTGTGGGGGCAATAAGGGATCGTACAGGAGTAACTTTTACAGCTCTAGAGGGAAAAGTCGTCAA
>PMZB01000298.1 GCA_003170575.1 Chlamydiia bacterium
CTATCAGATCATGGCATCTTTTTCTAGAAAGTGCAGAATGGCCTTGGTGAGCAATAAAAAAAAATAAATTCGATGTTAAGGGTTCAGGAGAAATCAAAGGATCTTTTTTTGTGTTTATAGGAGAAAAGTAGTACTCCCACCGGTTTGGTCCATGTGCTTCATCATAATAAAATTCCCCTTTTCCAAACCTTACTTCAACGCCTGCGTATTCTCCCTTGTCGTAGCCATCAAGGAGGCCTACGACCATTAAAAATGCAGAAAACATACCACAACCATGGCCGCCATAAATGATATATGGCTTGTCATTGCAAAATACAAGGCAAGGCATAAGGATCAGAGCAAAGAGAAATTTACTCATCATGACTAACTCTGTCGGGGAATGAAACTACATTTTTCTGGAATAAGTGTAACTTTAACTGGAAAGCGAAGATTTAAGGTAGCAAAAGTTTTTTCTAGTGAAGTAACTAATGGCTGGGTCTCCATTTGTGGCTCAGGCCGCACCACAAGCTCGATATGGCTTCCCCCATAATGCGCCCACGCCGACAAGATTCCTGGCATATTTGTTGCAACCTGTTCACATTGATGCACCATCTCAAGAAAAAGAGGATCCTGATCCCTGCGAGAGCCCGGAAGCAGGGCAGATAATCTATCGCAGATAGGCAGAAGCCTTGCCTCATAAGAGGTCATTTTTGATTCGCCATGGTGTGATGCAATTGCCTGGCAAATTTCATCCTCTACACCACAGGATGCCAAAAACTTACTCCCAGCAACTGCATGGCTTTCCCCCCATTTTAGTGGAATAGCCTTCCCAATATCGTGGCAAAGGCCTATGAACTTAGCTTTTTCAGCATAAAATCCAAGTTCAAGAGCAGCTATACCCATCAATTCAGCTACTTCAATCGAGTGCAAAAGTGCATTTTGGCCGCAGCTTGTGCGAAGAGAAAGTTCCCCCAATGTTTTTAAAATAGTAGAAGGTACGTCTTCCAACTGGAGGATTTTACACGCATCTCTTCCTTTCTCCTCAAGAATTTTGGGAAATGAGCTGCAGATAGCTTCATATGTAGTTTTTATAGTGACTGGAGTAATCTTTTCCTCACTCAAAACTTGTTCAAGGGTCGCTTTTGCCAAGTTTCTACGTTTTGGGTCATGAGCACTGATGCGAACTTTTTGTTCAGCCTCATCAATCAGAAGGTTGACTCCAAGAAGTGTTTCAAGGGTTTGAATGTTGCGCCCTTCTTTGCCGATGAGTTTTGAAATAGTTTTATCTGGGATAGAAATTTCTGTAACAAAGGTTTCTTTGGTTAGGGCCTGGACTTTTCTTTCCAGCGCACAAAAAAGCAAAGAACTGGCTCGTGCCTGACATTCTTTGTCATAGATCGCTTGCCATTCAAGCAGCCGCTTTTCATGATCCTTTTTGGCTTCTGCCTCAGCTCTAAGCCATAGTTCCCTTTTTGCCTCTTCAAAACTTAATTTCGATATGGCCTCAAGTTGTTTTTGGGCTTGCTTTGTTGCAGTGTGAGCAGCATTTTCTTTTTCGGATAAAGCTTTTTTCGTGCGGCTAAGATGAAGATTTTCCAGTTGCAGATCTTTTCTTTCTTGCTTGAGGATGCGCCACTCCTTTTCAAGTGAAGCTCTTTCTTCTCGCATTTTCGTTTCTTGGGAAGAGAGCGCTGTCTTTTTTTCATGTTCTATCTTTTGCGCTTCTCGCTCTGCATGCTGGATGATGGAAATCGCCGTTTGATGAAATGAACCTAATCGAATGGCTCGGTATCCCCAACATAAGAGCCAGCCAAACACGAGTCCTAGCAGAATTGACAAACTGTCCATAATGATCCTTTAGGAAGAAGGAGGTTGCTCCTCGCTTTTGGGTGATGGAGAAACTGGGCAAATCCTCACCTCTTGAACCATTCTGTCATTGCTTTTAATCACTTCGATTTCAAAATTATCATGGTGCAAAACAAGCCCAGCAGGCGGTATGGAGCCAACTCGGTAAAAAACATACCCTGCTAATGTATCATAATCTTCCTCTTGAGGAACATGGATGCCAAGCTCTTCTTCGACATCCAGAAGGTTCATGCGCGCATCAACAATCCAACCTCCAGCAGGGGAAGGTTGATAAAGAATTTCTTGATCATCATATTCATCTGAAATCTCCCCAACAATTTCTTCCAGAATGTCTTCAATTGTCACAAGTCCGGCTGTGCCGCCATATTCATCTACAATGACTGCTAGATGGGTTTTCTTCTTCCGAAACTCTTGAAGAAGAGAGGCGATTTTTTTTGTTTCAGGGCAATAGAAAACATTTTTTACAAGTGCTTTAATCGATGTTGATAGGAGCTGTTCTTTTTGCTCACCTGCTTTCGCGGCTGCTACATATCGTGAGAGTACATCTTTGTAAAGAAGAACCCCTACAATTGAGTCAATAGTGCCCCTGTACACGGGAACGCGGCTATACCCTTCTCTTTGCAGCATTTCAGCTGCTTGCTGAATAGACAGGTCTTCAGGTATGCAGAAGAGCCCTACACGAGGCCTCATAATTTCGCGCGCAATCCGGTTGCGGAAGTTGAGTATGGAAAGAAGCAAGCGCTTATCTGTATCGTTAAAGGTAAACTCAGCTCCCAGCTCAGTCATAAACTCAAGTATTTCCCCTTGAGGTGCGCCAAAAGCAGAAAAAGTTGCTTGTGGAGATACAAGCTTCACAACCCGGCAAATAAATAATGTGAGGGGCGAGAGTAGAAGCAGAAAAAACGATGCTGGGTTAGCTACAAGCCGGAGCAAAGAGGCAGGAGAATAAGACGCCCATGTACGTGGTAGAACGTCTGAAAAGACAGTCACAGTTGCAATAAGCAGGAAGGCCAAGCTGATCAACTTAAACACCTCAAACATATCTATCCAGGCATGGCCCGCAAGATAATTTGCAAGGGGAAAAGACCCAAAAAAGGTGGCGCTAAAAAGGACGATATAAGCAATGAGAAGGATATAACGAGTGCACAGAATCGAGAAGAAAAAAAAGTCAGGCCGCTCATCTCTACAAAAGAAGCGAAATGCTCTCCAGTACATTGAAGGGTGTGATTTTGCACAAAAATGATCCAACACAAGCTTGCGTTGCCGATAAGAGGTATGCCACAGCCCCTCAACCGCAAATAGGCCAATAAGGCTTATAAAGGTAAGCAAGGCAAGAAGGAAGGATCCTACTTCATAAGGGATCATGTTATAAATTCCTAAGATTGTTTCTGCCGATTGGATGATCGAAAAGTTCCGGTTAAAAGTAAACCTTTTTTGACAAGCTGTCTCATTGCCCTGCGTTCTTCTTTTCTCATCTGTTCCTTGAGAAGTTTTGTTGTATCATCAAATCCAAGAAGATGCAAAAGACTATGCACAAGATATAAAGTAAGCTCACGCCAGAAAAGAGAATTGTCGTTTTTCACATAATTGTGAGCAGTGTTTGGACAGATCAATATGTCCCCAAGATGTCGGAAGGGAAGGTGCAGAGAATAATCTGAATCCAGGGGTAAAGAGATGCAATCAGTGGGGGATGCGTCTTTGAAAAAGACCTTATGATATTTTCTCATCTTCGCATCGCTGACAAAGTACACTGTAACACTATCAGCTGCTTTTTCTTCAAAGAGGAGTACTGCTTCAACAACATCTTGTACAGCTTGACCAGACATTCGTATTGGTACTTCAGTCTGATTATTTCGAAAATGTACCTGGATAGGAGTTTCTCTTATAGAACAGGTGTCTTGGGAAGTCCAAAAACGCGATTTTCCCCTTCCTTCCATCGACCCAACTTTTTGAGAACTTCGACGCGCTCAAATCGCTTGAGCACACTTCTTTTTTTTACGTTTTTATTTGACTTACCGAAACTGGAATGACGAGTCATGATTAATAACCTCAGGATATCTTAGGTATAAATGAAGTAGCAGCTGCTTGGCCAACCACTGCATTTGTGTGATTCTTTATTGGTGTCGCAACTGAAGGCCCTTTTTTTCCAGGTAACGAGGGGCGTTTGTAGCTCACACTTCTGCGCCGTGCAGGTTTACTTAAACGTACCATTTTTTTGATCCTCTAAATCCGTTATCAGAGCATTTTAGCGAAGAGCAAAATATTGTTCAATAGGAAATGTGGAATGTGTTTTTCTTGATGCGGCAAAAATTCCTTGTTTTGAAATATGCACTGAGGATACATTCTAGGGGCTTTTTTTAAAAATCGTCTACAGAATGCTTGCATTGATTTCGCGAATGTGTAATGAAAGTAGCCATCTGATTTGTATTTTTGTGCAAATTTAGTTGTGATTTTTCTGACCTTAGTCCTTTGTGATCAAGGTATTGGCGCTAGAGTTAGGTGCAAATATTTTGAAAAATGTTAGATTTATTTCTTGTAAAAAAATCTAGCAAAAGATTAAGGATAAGGGAGACCTTTATTAAACGCAGTATAAGGAGTTCGTGGTTATGAAGCGTTTTCTCTCATTGTTAGCTCTTGTTGTCGTACCGGCAATTTACCTTTCAGGTGAAACCGCAGGACAGCCAGGGATGATTGGCGGCTCAGTAGATAAAATGAAAAGCTGCTGCTTTGCAGGTCCTGTAAGTCCTCGTGATGAAACATGGCTTGCAAGAACGGATTTCTCGGTAAATTGGGAAAAACTTCCGAGACATATCAAAGTACATTATCGTTCATATGAGCTCTATAGCTTAAATACAATCCAACCTCTTCATCGCTCTGATGACTTGCATGATACCTTCTTGGCATATGCAGGCGGCGGTCTTCGAGATTGGGATTGGAACGCTGATGCTTGGACATTAGGGCTTGGAGCACGTCATCTTTCAGCATGTAATGGACACATGTTTGGAGTTGCTGCCGGCTACCAAAATGCTGATTTAAGAAGAGTGGATGTCCATGGTCCTGGATTTAACGTTGAATGGAGAACTCCATACACCGTTCTTTCCTATGGATATTCATGGAATCGTTTGCATGTAGGCTATAGTGCAGCAAAGCACTTCCTCCATCATAGAAAAGAAGCAAACGTTTCAACACTTGATCTTGCTTTCCAAGTACCATATCTTCCATGGACCCAATTCACGATTGGAAAAACCTGGTATGCGAACAAAATTGGTCGCAAAGCATTCAAACATCATCGTGGCTTAGCTCTTACCCGTCTTGAGTATGGGCTTCGCTTGAACCTTCTCGGCTGTTTGGCTGTTGAAGCTGGCCGTTCAGGTGGCTTAAAATCCAACCACTATTACCGAGCAGTACTCTCATTCGGACGCCCAGCGTCTAATGAGTACACACTCGTTGATGGTCTGATTGGCAATGAAGCCTTCACACCACGTGATTTGAGACTCTATGGTGCTGCACCATTTGCTCATACACGTGCTGAGTAGTTCTTAAAAGCTTAAGCTTTTTAGATTACATAAAGCCTTTCCAGGGCAACCTGGAAAGGCTTTTTTGTTATAAGGAGAAATTGGCTTTACAGCCAATTCAGTGAATAATATCAGAATTTATTCTCAAGATAGTTCCAGCGGTCATACAAAGCATCTCTTCTTTGTTGAGCTGCAGCAAGGTCCTGGTAAAGGAGAGGGGTTTGCTGTAGGCAAAGTTCCTTTTCAAGAGAAGCTATTTCCTTTTCCACTGTAGAGATTTGTTGTTCCATTCCATCAAGTTCGCGCTGTTCGTTATAGGTTAATTTTTTTTTCAGCATTACTTTGGGTTCGGGGGAAGGTGACTTTTCTTTTCTTGGGACTGGGGTTGTAGGGGCGTTTAGCCATTGAGCATAGTCCGCAAACAGTGCATGTTCATTTCCCTGTCCAAGTCCAATAATCTGTGTGCACACACGGTCCATGAGGCATCGGTCATGCGAGATAAGAACAACTGCTCCGCCAAACTCACGAAGGCTTCCCTCCATTACCTCCAATGTAGAAATATCAAGATCATTTGTGGGCTCATCTAGAAAAAGAACATCAGCAGGTTGTAAAAGAAGTCGGGCGATGAGAATACGTGCTCGTTCTCCTCCTGAAAGATATTTGACTGGAAGCTCAAGTCGATGTGGTGAAAAAAGAAACTTTTTCGCCCAGCCATGTACGTGGATGGGCTGGCCTCGATAGTCTACATACTCTCCATTGGGAGAAAGAGCCTCCCTCAGCGTGAGTTCGCCTGGCAACTCTTCCCTATGTTGATCAAAATAAACGAGTTTTAAATCATCTGCATATTTGATTGTGCCTATGTCTGGGCTAAGGCGCTGAGAAAGTATTTTGAGCAAGGTTGTTTTGCCTGTCCCATTTTTTCCAACTATACCCAGACGTGATCCTGGAGAAAGTATGAGGTCGACATTCTTAAAAAGAACGTGTCCATCTATTGTTTTGGAGACGTTTTTCGTTGCAATGAGCTTGCGCGTTTCTCGCTCGGATGCAAAAAAACCGATGTTTACACGGGTTTGTTTATTCCGATTTTTTAGAGCATCCAGCTCAGCCATCATTTCATACGTTTTTTCAACCCGAGAGCGGGACTTTGTGGTACGCGCTTTAGGAGATTTTTTGAGCCATTCAATTTCGTCCCGAAGAGCTGCTCTTATGCCTTTTTCTTGTCTGGTTTGCGCCTCAAGAAAAATCGCTTTTTGCTCCATGTAGTCGCTATATGACCCATCGCTTATGAAGATACCGTTTGGGAAAGAAGGGCTTAGCTCGATGATTTTCGTGCATACGTTTTCCAGAAAGTAGCGATCATGGCTTACAACAAGAAAGGAGTGATTTTCCCGCTGCAGAAATGTTTCAAGCCATGTTATTCCTTCAAGATCCAAGTGGTTTGTGGGTTCATCCAGAAAAAGAAGATCTGGCTCTGCCATAAGCGCGCGGGCAAGGTCCAACCGCTTTTTCCATCCGCCTGAAAGAAGCGCCGCATTTTGTGTATTTTCAGGAAAATTCATCTTTCCCAAAAGGATGCGAGCCCGAGTGGTTCTCTCCACATCATTTCCATGCGTTTTTTCTTCCAGGAGAATGCTTTCCGTATCTTTTGCAGGAAATTGAGGCGCCTGGCTTGCATAGCCTAACCGAAGACTCTGCCGCGTTGTGATAAAGCCCTCATCTGCCTCCTCAAGCCCCATAAGGATCTTTAGTAGCGTTGTTTTTCCCGAACCGTTCTGTCCGAGCAAGCCAATTCTGTCGCCCTGTCCTATTGTAAAGGAAATATTCTTAAAAAGAGTGTGGGTGCCAAAAGATTTAGATAGAGTGTGAACACTTATTAATGGAGTCATAGGCGAAGCATTATAACAGATTTCTTTTGAGAAAGTCAAACCTCAAGAAGAAAAATCTTTGCTTAGGGACAGGGGGGAATGACGGGGACTTGGTGTTTAGTGCAAGGTTTAACCTAGAAACGGCAGTTAATTCTT
>PMZB01000251.1:0-1646 GCA_003170575.1 Chlamydiia bacterium
ACGAAAAATTAAAAGAATGTTATGGAGAAGATGTTCCGAATCCGGTGCGTAAATATATAGAGAATATTTTCAAATCACTCTCCCAGTCTCGGGAGTAGGTTCTTATTTAATTTCATTTCACAATTTTTGGACAAAAAGTAGGAAGAAGAGTACTCTGTCGAGGGAGATTTTTATATTTTTGTTCATCCACTTTTTGGAGAGCTTATCTGATGAAACGCTGGTGTGGCCTTCTCTTACTCTTTGTAGGAACTTCCTTTTTGTGCGGATATGTTCCTCCTGAGGATCGTCAATACGTAGATTACTTCCTCAAGCTCCAAGCAGCCGATCTTTTTAGAACTAAAGCATTCACTCTTGATTCCTGCTGGGCATTTGTGAGCACACGGCAGCTTGAACGTGTGGAAATGTCATTTACATGCTCTCGGGTTCTTTCGACCAATAATGCGAGAAAGCTTCTTGTGTCGGTTGTGAAGCAGCTTTTGGCTAAGATTAATAGTGACTCTTTACTCAAGGAAAGAAGACTGGTCACAATACCATTTACTGCCGGTCAAGTTTACCTCGAGATAAAGACAGATAATATTTTCTCTGCGAATGCTGCAACGAATACAGTGCGTCGTATGCTTCTTAACGACGGTGTAATTACATATCAATCCTATAGTGCCTCCACATTATTTTGCGGGCCTTCTTATACGTTCCAAGAGACATATGAAATGGCGCTCATGCTGCTTGATGAGCCAGTGGAATTTGAACCAGGTCGTGAAACAGGGACTAGTACTCTATGTTCGCCCCAAATGAAAAAAGAGCCTTCTAAAACGGAGCTTGCAGCAGCTTGCCCTGAGATAGATATTGAAATGCCTTCAAAAAGGCAACTCTCTCCGCCTGAAGAGTCTGTTTTGGGTAAACCAAATGGAAAATCAACGAGTATTACTTTTGATCAGGTCAATAATTTAGAATTGCCTCCAGATGCACCAGTAAAAGAAGTTTCCCCTCAGTCAAATGATGTGTGTGATGCACATTTAGACGATCACACCGGACACCTAAGCGAACAAGAGCCTGAAAATGTTACGCCTTCTGAGGAAGAACCAGTAAAGAAAGAAACACCGACTCAACAAATGGCTCCTGCACCTTCCTTTGATGGAAGGATGAAACCAGAGGCCACAGTTCCCTCCAGCGAGAAGGTTGAGGAGTCTCTTTCTGTTGGGAAACTGAAAGAACAAGAAAAACCAGTTGAGGATATTGCTCCAGCGCCTTCCTTTGATGAAAGGTTGAAGCCAGAAGTTACTGTTCCCTCCAGTGAGAAGGTTGAGGAGTCCATTCCTGTTGGTAAGCTGGATGAACAAAGGACGCATTTTTTTGGTTGGTTATTTGGTGAATCACGATCAAAAGATTTGGTGGCTGAAGAAAAACCAGCTGAAGCTGAACAGTCAACCGGGAAGAGGTGGTATACCATTGAAAAGCGGGATCCAAATGCAGAATCACCCATTGTCACAGAAGAAATCGTTGAGGAAAGCAAAGGACCTTCGTGGTGGAAGATAACTCCACGTTCTCAGGCCCTTCCTGAAGAAAAACCAGCTGAAGCTGAACAGTCAACGGGAAAGAGCTGGTATACTATTGAGAAGCGGGATACAAATGCAGAATCACCCGCTGTC
>PMZB01000251.1:1787-9878 GCA_003170575.1 Chlamydiia bacterium
CCTTCATGGTGGAATGTCACTCCACGTTCTCAGGAGCTTTCTGAAGAAAAACCAGCTGAAGCTGAACAGTTAACAGAAAAGAGCTGGTATACTATTGAGAAGCGGGATCCAAACGCAGAATCACCCACTGTCACAGAAGAAGTTGTTGAAGAAAGCAAGCCTTCATGGTGGAATGTCACTCCACGTTCTCAGGAGCTTTCTGAAGAAAAACCAGCTGAAGCTGAACAGTCAACGGGAAAGAACTGGTATACTATTGAAAAGCGGGATCCAAACGCAGAATCACCCACTGTCACAGAAGAAGTTGTTGAAGAAAGCAAACCTTCATGGTGGAATGTCACTCCACGTTCTCAGGAGTTTTCTGAAGAAAAACCAGCTGAAGCTGAACAGTCAACGGGAAAGAGCTGGTATACTATTGAGAAGCGGGATCTAAACGCAGAATCACCCTTTGTCACAGAAGAAGTTGTTGAGGAAAGCAAGCCTACATGGTGGAATGTCACTCCACGTTCTCAGGAGTTTTCTGAAGAAAAATCAGCCGAAGCTGAGCAGTCCACCGAGAAGCCTCTGTATACAGTAGAAAATCGCGATCTAAATACCAGAGAGGACTCTTCTAAAGAAGAGTTTGTACAAGAAAGTTCTTGGTTGAAGGTGCTTCCTCGCCAAAAGGATATGTCCCCCGAGGAAAGTCCAACAGTACCCCAAGAGACTAATTGGAATGGATGGCTCTATGTAGAGGATCGCAAACAAGATCAAGAACCAGCTCCTGCGAAAGAAGAGACAGGTTCCTGGTGGAAGATAGTCCAAAGAGAAGCTCCTGCTGAGGAAGAAGCGGCAGAACCTTCTGATGCAAAGCAATCCGACACTTCGCAAGAAAAGATCTCTTGGTTGAGAGTGTCGCCACGGGAAAAAGAAGTTGCAGCTAAAGAGAGCGTAACCGAACCCCAAGACAATCAAGAACCAGCTCCTGCGAAAGAAGAGACAGGTTCCTGGTGGAAGGCAGTCCAAAGAGAAGCTCCTGCAGAAGAAAAAGCAGAAGAACCTTCTGATACAAAGCAATCCGACACTACGCAAGAAAAGATCTCTTGGTTGAGAGTGTCGCCACGGGAAAAAGAAGTCGCTGCTAAAGAGAGCGTAACCGAACCCCAAGACAATAGAGAGCCAGCTCCTGCGAAAGAAGAGACAGGTTCCTGGTGGAAGGCAGTCCAAAGAGAAGCTCCTACTGAAGAAAAAGCAGAAGAATCTTCTGAAAAACCCAAGGATGATGGTACTTCTTGGTTCAAAGTTTCTCCTCGTAAAATAGAAGATACAAAAAATCAAAAAGAAGAGACAGGAAGTTCTCAATCTCAGGAGACGCCATCAAAAACACCTTCTACCTTAAATAAACTTTGGGGTGCTGTGACGGGCACAAGTTCTTTAGGAGATGATGACGAAGATTTTGAAGAGGATGATGTTGATGACGATGAAACGTAAGATCTAAGAACTCATTTTTCTTTGTTCCTAAAGTCGATCATGTGGAGGTGATCAATGAGTATGGATATCGGTGACTTTTGTCATACCCTCCGAACGTTGGAGGGTCTGGCCGCACCTGAAGATATATGTTCGAAATGCGTTGCACATTCTTCCAAGACATTGTCTCCAAGTGGTACAGCTTGCGGTTGGTTCAGAAAGATGTTTTTGGGTCCCTTCATTTTTTGGGGAAAAACAAAGGAACCTTTCGTTGTTGAAAAAACAAGAGTCGTATTTAAAGATCTTCTTCGATTTGCCGAACACCCTGAATCCCAGCCTTCTGAATTAATTAAGTGCGTTTGTACCCTTACCCATGAGCAAAACTGGACAAGCCGTCTAGAGCATGCACGGAAGATTCTCCAGTGTGAAGAAATACCCTATGAGAAAATAAAGATTATATCTTCTCCATTTATTCTAGAAAGCATCACAGCTAAGGCAATTCCATGGGATAAGTTGCGAAGCGCATTTCCGAAAGATGCACTTACCTTCGTAGATGAACTTGATCTCGGCCCTTGGATAAAAGAGGTCCAAAGACAAGCGGATAAGATTTCTCCAGAATTGTTTCTTGGAGTATTTTTAAAGGTATCTTCTCAGATCAACCCAAAAAACTCTGAGGAGGGAAAAAGAAGAGATGCTTTAAGGCTCTGTTTATTACTGTTTGAAAAATTTGGGGAAATTTTTGCTAATGACAACCTCTATAAGCAAAAAGTGAAAAAAGAAATATTACCCATCGTCAAGGCACTATCGAAAAATATAAGCATCAAATTGTCCGAAAAACTTCATCTAGAAGCATATTCACACAAACAGCAGGAGCAATGCTCGGTTCTCGTGTCAGATCAGCCGATGGTTGTGGGGATGATAGGTGAATATAGTTCGCTCAACCCAAAACAATTTCCATTGCCTTTGCTCACCATTCACGAGAAGACTTCTGACTATCTTATTGTTGATAGAATTGTTGGAACTTTAGACAAAGTGGACTGGAGAAAAAGTGATGAGGAAAAGAAAAAGCTTCTAGATTCTTTGGCCGACATAGTAGAGAGGGTGCTCCCTCTTAACCAGACTCCTGACTTAATTTTGCACAAGTTTTTGATCACAAGTGAATCAAAAATTCGTCTTCTTGATCAGCTCCCTGTAAAACATAACGATTTTTTTTCCATATGCGACGTTGAGCAATTTATTAATACAGCCTGTCAGTCGGATCCCACGCTTAAGGCACATGTGATGGAAACATCGGGCTTTTTTTCAAGTCCCTATGCTCTCGTTTTCCAAGAAGTGCTTGCACTTGCAAAAGATATACACTTGAACATTTCGTCAAATGAACTTAACAACCAGATTGACGCCTTATCTGTAAGAGGTGATAAAGACCTTTATAAAAACATATCACTATGGCTTACTTCTTTATCTAAAAAATTGCAGAATGCGGAAAAAAAATTGGGAAGACCTATCCCTATTCAGACATATGTTGAGGCTGTGATTGGTCTTCAGAAAAAGCTCGGGTTTCTCAGCATACTTCCAAAGAACTTCTCAATAGAGATTGTGCGAACGATCAAAGAGCAAGAGGCCGCTCAAAACCAAGCAGATCCGATTCCCCCATCTACCCAACCCATTACCATTTCAGGGACTGTGGACAAGGTAGAAAAGAGAGTGGGAAACGCATGGTGTAAGGCAGGTTCAAAAATCTTAAGAATCTTCAATCAAGCATAATACAACTGGCGTTTCTGCCTGTGAGTCCATCTCGCCTGAAAGAAAAAAAGTATTCCTTTTGATCATAGGAGCACATTTTTGCAATTTCAATATGGTCCTTTTTAATTCCTGCTTCAGTGAGCTGTTTCAAAGCTATTTCACAAAGATCAAAGTAATTGTTTTCGTTTTTGTAGGGCCAAAATTCTTTGGGCCATTCTTTTTCCCACTCTTTGAATTCAGCATGGCAAGGCCCCAGGCTTGGCCCAACGCAGGCAAATAACTGCTCTGGCGTTGATCCATATTCTTGAGTGAGTTTCTCCACTACTTTTCCATAAATATTTTGCACATTCCCACGCCATCCTGAATGGACTGCTGCAATAGCGCGATGTTCGGGGTCTAGGATTAAGCAGGCCTGGCAATCTGCATGCATTACTGTCAGGGGAATCTGGCGTACGTTTGTTATAACTGCATCACACGTACTTAACGGAAGATTTTTAGGCATATGTTGCACAACAGCGATAGCGGCTCCATGGACTTGTTCTAGATCCACAAGAGGGGATTGAGTATTCAAAGCCTTTTGGATACGAGCTCTGTTTTCTTGAACTGATGCAGGATTTTCCTCGGGGAACAACTTGATATTAAGCGAATCGAATGGGGGAGAGCTTGCCCCTCCCTTCCTTGAAAAACAACCATGCTTGATAAAGTAGAAGGGTTGCAATAAAGAGAACTCAAACCAGGTAAGACCACCAACTTCTTTTTTGAGCATAGTTTTATTTCCTTTTTTCTGTCTTAGGAATGGCTTAGAAGAGTATATATACATATACCCAAACCCCATATATAAGCGAGGGTTACGAGAGTCATGTATAAATTCTGCTTTTTGCGAGTTGCTGCTGCAATCCTATTCTCCTTATGTTTAGGGGCTGGATGTTCGAAATCTTCTGCTTCTCGTACCGAGCCTTATGTTATTGCCTATCCTAGTACCTGGGAACAGATACGTCTGTATGGATCAGAGCAAAGTGTTGTTGGATTTACTTCTGATCTTATCTATGAGATTGCAAAGAGAGCAGGTTTTCAAACGCGCATGGTCATGGGCGATCCAGATGCTTTCCCAGCTATGCTGGAGAGTGGGAAAGTGGACGCAGTCATTACAGCAGAACCCTCCAACCCTGTGAATGATCAGTTTTATGAGTTTAGTGAGCCCTATTTTGTCGGAGGCACTGTGGTTGTGGTACCAGCTAATTCTCCATTTACAAACACGGATGAACTTAAAAATGTGGAGATAGCATATGACAGAAGCGAAGGCTTGGATTTGGCATTAGGGGTTAAGACAACATGGATTTTTAAGCCCTACGACAATACTACAGAAGCTTTGGATGCTATGCTTGTTGGGAAAGCAGATGGGATGGTTCTTCACTACATTAGAGCACGGCAACTGTCCAAGAGTTTGTATCGTAACAGTATCAAGATTCTTATGCCTCCCCTCATAAAGCGCACTATCCGCCTGGCTGTGCGAAAAGGCAAAAATCATGACCTAATTGCCCTTTTCAATAAGGGTGTAGAAAGCTATCTCAAGAGCGGTGAATACAAAGAGCTTTTAGAATATTGGGGGATAGACAGCCAATTGCCCATAGACAATAAGTAGTCTACCCTTGGCTTTTTTGGTAGGATTCTTGAATCTTGTTATAGTAGTCCATGTTTATTGGCACAGGGGCTATATCCCAGATATTTGTACAGTATTCTTTTATCGATCTGTCTGAAGAGAAATATCCCATTCCTGCTATATTGTGGATCGCATATTCCGCCCATTTTTGCGGTGTTTTGTAAAGCTCTTCCACTTTTTTCTGGGTGTCTATATAGCTTTGAAGATCTTTGAGCACAAAAAATCGATCAACACGTCCATATCCGCCTTCTACAAGCGTATAATAAAGCGAGCTGATTGCTTGGTGTTCTACATCCCCTGTGGCAAGTGTCCCATCTCGTAATGCATCCACAGCTCTTTTTATTGCAGGATTTGCTGCGTATATATCCCATGCCTTGTAAGTGCCTGAGGAGCGAAGCTGAGCAAGCTCTTCCATTGTTGCTCCGAACCGAAATGGCCACCAAGCATCTGTAACTTCCTGCCGCATTTCGATATTGGCTCCATCTTCTGTGCCTATTGTTAACGCTCCATTCATGCCAAATTTCATATTGCCAGTGCCAGAGGCTTCAAGGCCAGCTGTAGATATCTGTTCTGATAGATCTGCAGCAGGGATGATAAGTTCTGCCTTGGACACATTGTAATTTTCTATGTAAAACACGTTGAGGAACTTATTTACAACGGGATCATTGTTGATTTTTTTTGCGAGGCAATAAATGAGCCGGATAATGGTTTTGGCTATTTCGTAGCTTGCCGCAGCTTTTCCAGAAAATATGACAAATCGCTTCACACGTTCAACGTTAGGGTTATTGAGAATGTCCTGATACAGCATGATCACATGCAGAGCATTAAGCAGTTGCCGCTTATACTCATGTACTCGCTTAGCCTGGATGTCGAAAAGATATGTTGTGTCTGCGCAAATGTTTGCAGGAATGGGATGGCCCACAGCATCTCGTGGGCGGCCATCCTTTCGGATAAAGTCAAGAAGCCGGGCTTTGCATGTTTTTTTTACTTCCCAAAACAGGTCTTGTGTTTCCTTGTCGCCAGCAAACTCACCAAAGCGCCTGATTTGCGAAAAATCTACTTTCCATTCCTCTCCGATCTTACTTGAAATCAGATCTGCAAGAAGCGGGTTGCAATACAGAAGCCATCTTCTATGAGTTACGCCATTTGTGACATTTGTGAATCTATCTGGATAGAGATCTGCAAACTCTTTGAATAGCTCGTTTCGCAAAATTGAGCTATGAAGTTTAGCCACGCCATTTACTTTGTGGGACCCAATAATTGCAAGGTGGGCCATGCGTACTTGATTGTTTTCAAGGATAGAGAGATTTCTGACACGATTTTCATCATTAGGATACTTCTCTCTGACGGTGGAACAAAACTCCTGATTAATGTACTCAATGATTCTGTACTGGCGAGGCAACAGATATCGCATAAGTCCCTGATCCCACACTTCAAGTGCTTCACTTAAGATAGTATGGTTTGTGTAGCCAGTGCAGGCTTGGGTGATCTCCCAAGCTGTATTCCATGGCACACTAAATCGTCGTGTTAAAAGGCGCATCAGCTCAGCGATGAGAAGCGTTGGGTGGGTATCGTTGATTTGAATGCGTACCTTTTCATGAAATTTCGTAAGATCCGTATTTCTTGAAAAGTAGTATCTCAAAATGTCCTGAATCGAAGCTGAGACTAGCACAAACTCTTGCTTGAGACGCACTCGCTTTCCTGTTTCATGAATATCGCTTGGATATAAAACATCGGTCAGGGTGGTGTTTTCAGCTGCTTGATCGAGCCTGCCTGCATTATACCGCTGCAGCTCAAAGTTACGGGGTGATTCTTTGGTACTCCAGAGGCGCATGGTGGATACGGTAAACTCAGGGGTGGTGCTATACCCAATTATAGGGATATCAAAGGGCATAACCCACACTTCCTCATAGTTAATGAGTTCGTTGGCTTCAATGTCAGGGGCATTTGGTTTTTTTACTATGGATCCGCAGAATTTTACCGGAACCTTCCTCATGTCTCTGCGAAATTCCCATGGATTATCATTCCAGAGCCAGCAGTCAGGCTTTTCTACCTGGATGCCATCCCAGAGTTGCTGCTCGAAAAGACCATATTGATATCGCAGCCCATAGCCTCGTGAAGGGATTTTAAGCGTGGCGAGTGAATCGAGAAAACAGGAGGCAAGACGCCCTAGCCCCCCATTGCCAAGACCTGGATCATATTCGTGAGAGATAAGTTCTGCAAATGATCGCCTTGTTTTGTACAGGGTGCGCGCAAAGATTTCATTATTCTTCAAGGTCATGACATTGTTGTTCAAAAACCTTCCTGGAAGGTATTCCATGGAAAGGTAGAAGATCATGCGCGCATTTGCATTGAGCCAGGTGAGAGCTGTAGCCTCCCAGTTCATCATGATCTGTTCGCGTATGGCATAGCAAAATGCCCTGTAGAATTCGTCAGAACTCGCTTCTTCTAAGGCCCGTCCGAAAAGAGAAATCAAGTAGTGCCTAATTTTTCGTACGAAAAGATCAGACTGCTCCTCGATTTCCCCTGGAGTCATTTGAGGCATAAGACACACACCAAGAGAGAAAAATAATAGCAACTTTTCTCTCTTGATATACCTAATGCAAGAAATTTTTCAAGGAAAACGGAAAAAATTGGCTTTTGCCCAGGTTTAACGATGGGGTGACGAATAAATGAATGCAAATTGTTGAGTATGTTCAACTTGTAGTGACGAGTCTAGACTTTGATCAGTCAGATTCGTCGCTACAAGTTGAAAAGACTCAACAAGGTGCGTTCAGAATTCGTCACTACATCGTTAAACTTGGGTTTAGCTAATTTGGAAATTAATCGGACGCGGACTCAAAGCACGCTCTCTCTGGTCGCTTCGCGTGTAAAAGCTTAAGAGAGATTTTCCTATAAGAGAAGCTCACTAAAAAGGTTCTTGACGCGTTCTTTCTCTTCTACACGTTGACTGCTGTTTACAAACCAGTCTATATGCTCTTTAAGATAGTTTTTTTGATCAGCTGACAACCATGCTACTCGTTGTTTTGCCTCTTCAAATTCTGGTTCGATAAACATCCGAGAAAACATCTCGCGAGTGAGTAATTCTGTATACAGACCTTTCCACTGTTTTTCACTCATCCCGCTGAAAATAAACGAATCGAATTTGCTGAGGTTAGCATTCACTTGGTAATTTGGAACTAAAGCAAAGAGGGACTTTGTTTTTTCTTGTCCACGACTATTGAAAATAAAGTATATAGATAAAT
>PMZB01000042.1 GCA_003170575.1 Chlamydiia bacterium
CTTGAGGTAAGCAATGAGATAAATCTAAAATTTTTGACTTCAACCCATACTATAGAAGAAAAAAATAGCTGGAACACATACTTTGAAAAGCTGAAAAAAAAGTTGGAAAAAGAGAAAACACGCTGGACTTATGATCCTGGTGCGGTTCTTTCCTCTGCCCTTATTATGGACCGAGGGTATGGCCCAGAACTCTGGACCACAAACGTTGGGGATTCAGCTGTTTTACTTCTTCAGGATGGAAAAGCAATCAAGCTAACGGAGGATGCCTCTCTTAGTGTGGATCGATTTCGGGAGGGAGTTAAGCGTCGAGGAGGGGTGGTAACCGATGAGGGGTCCAGGGACCTGCGGGTAAAAGGTCCCTTTTCGTCTCCGAATTTCGCTCGAAGCTTAGGAGATCTGACTGTACCTGGACTTAGTTCAAGAGGCGATGTCCAAAAAATTCTCATCCACCCTCCCTCCACGCTTATTGTCGGTAGCGATGGCCTGTTTGAGACGCGCTCATGTTTTCAGATCGGGCGGAAATGTCGAAAGCTTCTGAAGCGACAAATGAAACAACAGGAACAACAGGAAGAGCAGATGCATATCGCTGCAAAGCTTGATCAATATGCCTATTCTTGGGGAAGTCCTGATAATATTAGCTGCATTGTTGCGCAAATCTTAGAGACATAAGAGTAACGTATGAGTTGTAATGCTGTAAATATAGAGGAATCTCCTCAAGCCTTAAGTCCTTCAAGTAGTACTGTCCAGCCTCAACCAAAAACGCAAAAAATGCAGGAGATAAATATTTTTCTCGCTCATTTTGTGCAGGTTTCAAAGGAAGAGGCGAGAACTGTATTTATGGACTATCTTTCAGGCAAGGAGGTTAAAAAGATTGATGCGGGGGAGATACCTACTTACTCTTTTGTGGTCAGATTATCGAAAATGTTACTTACCCTCATTCCAATGAGAATACTAGCCTTTCCCTTAAGTGTGGATGGCTGTCTGGAATGGTTCCAAAGGTGTGTGGCTACAATCCAAGCGGTAAGAGCCGAGATACCTTCAGGCAAGATTCTTGGAACTAAAGATAAAGTATTCAATTTGCTTTATGGGATAGGTCGTCTTGAATTAGATGAGCCTGAAGCCATGTTTCATGTGCCTGTAGGTATAGACAAGAGGCTAGAGCGATGGAAAGACTATACACTATGCGGCGTATTGCCAAGGGCTCCTGCGAGGCCGAGAGATCGGCTATTTCCATCTCCGCCTGAACTTCTGATTGAGCAAATGGAAGTAGCAAATCTTACAATTCAAATATCTTGTGCTCATGCACAAGGAGATCGGGCAAATCAAGAAGATGGTCATGTCATTGGGAAAATAATTAATTGTCAGGAAGAAATAGGAGTTTTAGCCATTATAGACGGCCATGGAGGGAGCGGTCTGACAAAATTTTTACAGATTAATTGTTTGGAAGCGCTGCGTTTCCATCTCCAAAAGGCGGGAAAGCCTTTAAAAAGTTTAGAAGATGCAGAAATTGAAAACTTACTCGTCACTTTTCCTGTTAGACTGCAGCATATATGGAAGGAAAAAAAAGAAGAATGGCGAAGGATTTATTTATTAGATCAGTTGGAGCGCTTTATAGCAGAAATGTTTTCTGATTTAATTAATAATTGGAAGCGTGCTTTAAGAGAGAGCGGAGAGTCTATTTCCTTGCCCTCTGAATCTGAACAAGAAATAGAAACGAAGGAAGATGCTCTCCAGACAAGAGAAATAATTTCACAAGCCCTTGACTGGATTAGGAGTGAGTATCTAAAAAATCGTATTGATCAAGTCAATGAAAATACAGAGTCAGTTTTTTTTGGCCGTCTACAGGAGATAAATAGTGAATTACAAACCAAAATTCAATCTGTAGAAGGACGAAGCGCTTTTTTTCAAAAACATCTTACAAAACGAGAACTAAACCGTTTGAACACAATCTTAATAAAAGTAAGGAATGATTTGAAGGAGCAGCAAGATCAATGGAGATACGATCCTGGAGCAGTTGTAGCTATAGCTCTCATTTTGGAGCGAGCGCATAGCGCAGAACTCTGGAGCATAAACGTCGGAGATTCTGCTATTTTACTACTCCAAGATCGAGAAGTAGTCCAGGTGACAGAGGAAGCATCTCTCAAAACATATCGATTTCGGAAAGGAGTTGAGTGTCGAGGGGGAATGGTAGGAGAAGTTAAGCCCTTTGGTCTGCGAGTACTATCTGAATCTGCAATTCCAAATTTTGCTCGAAGCATAGGGGATCTGGATGTGCCTGGGCTTACTCCAAGAGGTAAAGTACAAAGAATACGCATCCATCCATCAGCAACAGCTATTGTTGGTTGTGATGGTGTATTTGAGAATCTTTCGTATCTTCAGGTGGGGAAGAAATGCCAAGACCTTCTGTCTAATCCTCAGGTGCATGTTGCAGGAGAGCTTGCTTTATATGCATACAAGATGGGAAGTCCTGATAATATTAGCTGCATTGTTGCCCAAATCCGATCTAAACAATAGGGAAATACATATTATGGCTCTACAACTAATTCAAGAGGCGAGTTTTTTATCCTCTAGCGGCTGCGAACAGGGAGAATGGAATGAGTTTGTGTCGCAGTTTATGAAGGGGACCGAGACAGATGCAAGGAATGTGTTACTGGACTATTTGTCTGGGAAGAGAGTGAGGAAGATTGAGGGGGAGGAGCTAGCCGCTCAGCTTTTACCATCCAGGATGATGCATGTATTAAAAACGTATATATCAGAAAGTTTCGTTGCTCTCAACTCAAGCTCAATTGATGGGGCGGCGTTTGTTGGATGGAAGAGAAGAATACAGCGGGTAAGAACGAAAATTCCATCAGGAACACTCCTGGGGAGTACTCAAAGCCTGTTTAATGCGCTTTATGGGCCGGTTCGTTTAGGCCTGGTTGTGCCTGGTATTTCTGAACATGCATGCCTTCATACGAATGATCATATAGATGAACGATTAGAATTATGGAAGAAGTCAAAACTAAGCGGCCTCATGCCAAGGAGGCAGGCAAGATTTAGATCAGGAAAAGCTCCAGGGCTTTATTCAGAGCCAATCGAACCAATGGAAATAGCTGGATTGCCGATAAAGATTTCCTGTGCTCATGCGCAAGGGGATCGGCTCACACAGGAAGATGGTCATGCAATTGGGAAAATATGCCTCCCCTATGGGGATGTAGGGTATTTCACTATTTTTGATGGTCATTCAGGGGGCAGTCTTACAAAATTTTTACAGACTTATTTTGCCCCGGCACTGCGTGAACATCTGGAAATAACTCCAAAGTCATTTAAAGAATTAGACAAGCGAGAAATTGAAAACTTACTGTCAACTTTTCCCGTTCGTCTCCAACAGTGGTGGAAACAAAATCGTAGATTATGGGCTCAGACACATTTGCTTGATGATCAAGCGGATTTGATACGCGAGATATGTTTTAAAGCATGGGAGCGAATGGAATCCCTTTTAGATCCAAACAAATTTCCTGAATCAAGCAAAAATGTAGCTAGTGAGACAGAAGAAATTATTTCTACAACTCTTTGGTCATGGATTAAGGAAGTGCTTCCCAAGCAACCAAGGACTTTAAAAGATATAAAACAACAAGCAGCTTTTTTTGATCTTATACAGGCTCTGATTGTTGAAGAAAGAAAA
>PMZB01000022.1 GCA_003170575.1 Chlamydiia bacterium
ATCTTCGCACCTAAATCAATAAAAACATGGAACAGAAAGACAAAAAACCTGATAATGCAACGTACCTTACGTTACTTGCAGACAGGATGGCAACAGGAAGACCATCCGCTAAGATAATTTATAATACCTTTCTTGAAATATTTGAGAAGGGCTTTAACCGGGGTTATGAAAAACGCCTATCCGATGGTGCTATTTTCAAGAGATGGCGCAAAGAGAAGCAAGAGGCATCATGGAATAGTGTGAAAGATAATATTTCAGATTTATGCTCAAAGCAAGTACCAGTTAATAACGAAAAAGAATAACTATGCCAAATTGCCCCAAGTGCGAAAGCACAAGCGTTCAGAAGAACGGAACTACGATAAGAGAGTCTTATAAAGATCAAAAGTATGTTTGTAATAATTGCAAGCATCATTGGTCAAAGAGAATTGAAGAGCCAAAGATAGAGGGAATCACCGCAGAAGAGCGTACCGACTTTGAAGGGGATATAATGCCCTACTTGAAGAAGATCGGTGAAAAGGCAAAGCAAAAGAATAAGGAAGAAGGTGCTCAGGTAATCACCATGCCTAACAAACCATTTGCCATAGCTATCTTATCGGATATACACGCAGGAGGTAAGGCAGATTACTCAGCAATAGAAAGAGATGTTAATATCATTGTTGATACAGACGGAATGTACGTAGGCAACCTTGGAGATGATACCGATAACTTCATTAACGCTAAGTTGCAGTGGATTCAAAAAGAGCAGCCGACAACATTTGACATGGAAACAAGATTCCTTGAATGGTTATTTAAAAAGCTATCGGGGAATGTTCTCTTCTGGGTAAGTGGAAATCATTCAAACTGGACAAAGAAAGCATCTGGCATAGACTTTATCCGAGAAGGATTAATGGGAACAAAATGCCTCTACGATGCTGCACAGATATTCTTTACGCTTAAGTGGGGCGAGAATGAACAGAAATGGCTTGCAAGACATAAGTGGAAGCACTCAAGTATCTTCAATGTCACTCATGGCATCGAGGTAGGATGGGAAAGAGTAGGACTTAACTTTGACGTAGGACTTGCAGGACACACACATATTGCTACCCTTTGCAGACCGTTCATCAAAGAGGGCAAGAAAAGGTATGCTGTCCTTATGGGAACGTATAAGATAAGGGATAATTTCGGAAGAGAGTGTGGGTATGCCAGTTCGGTAGGGTTAGGATCTGGTGCTTTCGTTTATCATCCTGATGGAAGAAGTCTTTGGTGTGAGGACTTGGCAACGGCAAGGGATTTACTGAAGATGTGGCAAAAAGAGTTTTGATATGAAAATTTGTATAAGATGTGGTATTGAACAGTCTATTGACGAGTTCCGTAAACAGAAAGAAACTAAAGATGGTTATGCCAATCAATGCCGTTTATGCCTTAACGAAATACAGCGTATTAAACGTAAAGAGAATAAAAACGAAACCACTCATAAATACGAAAAAACTCCAACAGGATTTCTTATGCGTGAATATAGAAATATGGAGTCAAGGGTAACGGGAGTTCAAAAGGAAAAAGCGCATCTATACTTAGGATTACCGTTACTTGATAGGTTTGAGTTTTATGATTGGGCTAAATCACAGCAATCCTTCTTTGTTCTTTTTAAAATATGGGAGAATAAAGGATATGATAGAAAGTTAACACCTACCGTTGATCGTATTGATTCCTCTAAAGGATATGAGTTCGGAAATATGGAATGGGTAACTCATTCAGAAAATTCCAGGCGTGGTTCTGTAAGTACCAAACGTGTGAAGATAACCCCCATGAATTAGGGTCTGTCGTATATCAAAAAGTAACCCCGATCAAATAAATGGTCGGGGTCTTTTCTTGCTTGCTTTGACCATCCTGTATCTGACTTGTATCTTTCTTACAATCTCAGGAGTTTGATTTAAGATACCGATAAACTTAAATCCGTTGCTATGAATGGGGGAAAATCTAACCCCGTAAACGGTTCAACTGATTCTTTGGAATCTCATCTATGCAAATTACCAAAATGTATCTTTAATTAGTCCCTGAAACAAGTATATCAAGTCTTGCCTCAATCTGATCTATGACCGCTTGAAAGGCTTTCAACTTTACAGGGCTTTCAACTAAATTACCATCGCTCATGTGGATAAGAGTACTACCATTGGTCATTTCATTATACGAACAAATATGGGCATGATTGAGATAGATAGTCCCTAAAATAAGTTTAACCTTAGTCTTTAGATTATCATAATCTTCGGGATCATAATCATCGGGGTAATACAAACATGGTGTTGTTATCCACATATCTTTGAGTGTTACGTAATTTCAAAAAGGGAGGCGACTGTATAGCCGGACAGCCTGCTGTTGACCTCCCAACCAGGGGTGTGGACTATTACCATGCATCCACTGACTTTGCCGACATACGATTCGGAGGAACTTTGCCACTGCAACTACGCAAGTGTTTCCTGTCTTCGATCCACTGCCTCATGAAGCAGGAGGGCTAGTATTATCCATTAAAAGAACTATCACTTTAGGGGAAATCAACAACCAACGCACTATCCATTCGGAAATACTCTGATCTCCTTCCCCTTGTCCTGATAGTCAACGGTCATCAGGTAACAC
>PMZB01000307.1 GCA_003170575.1 Chlamydiia bacterium
GAAGGGGAAGGACCTGTTGTCAAGATAGCAGATATTGGCCTCATGCGCATCGTTGGGGGCGGAAGCGTGCTTTTGAGAAGCTATAAAGCAGCTGTAGAGGAGCTTGCTCTTAAAGAAACCCTTTTTACAACCAAAGTAGGGCAAGATAAGTATCCGACCACAAATATCGAGACAAAACAATATGAGTCGCTCCTTTCCGCTTTGTCTCAAAACCTTAAATTTCTTTCTCCTGAACAACGAAGAGGGGATTGGTCTCAGCCTGTTGCTGCTGATGTATGGGCCTTTGGAATGCTCCTTTATTGGATGATTTCGGGCACTTTCCCTGAAGGAATGGGAAGTATTGATTGGAGAAATGAGTCTTCACTTGATATTGAAAGCATACTCAGAGCATGCCTAAGTCCTGATCCACTGAAACGTCCAAACGAGCTTCTCCCATTTTTTGCCCAGCCTAAAGAACAAGCGGTAGAGACAAGTGCAAAACCGGCGTCTCTAGGAGAGCAGAAAAAAGATAAGTGCGTGAAAGAATATTCCCCAGAACGAAAAGATCAAAAAGGCATTACTCCTTTACTTACAGACACAGTTCTTGTACCGGAAGGAATCTACCACCGTGGTTCAAATCAGGGGTGCCGCGATGAAATACCCCGCCATGCAGTGCGGATCGCAAGTTTTCTTATGGACATCCATCCTGTGACAAATGAGCAGTTTGTACGATTCCTTGATTCTATTGGAGATGAAAAAGATCATCAGAATCACGATATTATCCGGCTCAAAGACTCTCGCATAAAAAGAGTTGCAGGCAAATTTAGTATCGAGCGTGGATATGCAAAACATCCTGTAGTCGGGGTGACTTGGTATGGAGCTATGGCATATGCCACATGGATTGGAAAGCGCTTGCCAACAGAAGCTGAGTGGGAAGTAGCTTGTTGTGGCTGTCTTGAGAACCCACCCTATCCAAGCGGCGAAGATATAGAAAAAACAGAAGCTAACTTTTTCAGTTCAGATACCACCCCTGTGATGAGTTATCCAGCAAATGGATATGGACTTTTTGATATGGCAGGCAATGTGTATGAGTGGTGTTTTGACTGGTACGAATACAATTTCTATGAATATAGCTCACAGGAACCAGATTTTCCGAAAGGTCCAATTCAGGGGGTATATAGAGTGCTCCGAGGCGGGTGTTGGAAAAGTTTGAAAGAAGACCTGCGTTGTTCAAAAAGACATAGAAATAATCCTGGGGCAGCAAATGGCACATATGGGTTTCGCTGTGCTCAGGATGTTGTCAAAGAATCCTAGCATTTCTGGATCACGCGAGCAGATCGATTCAGAGAAAAATGGGCTTATTGTTGGTAATGATGAGAATTCCCCTTACAGTGGCTTGAAAAGACTTTTGCTTGAAGAAGCTTTGCGTAACCAATTTACGGAGGAGCTCCGAGGATTTGTATATGATAATGAAGCGATTTATGAAAAAATCGAGCAGGTTTTGTTTCCGTAGGATTCTTGCGCTGATTGCCCTCTTGATAGCTTTTTTCCCCTGTACTTGCCAAGCTGCTCCACCGCGTCGCGTTCTCTTTATTATGGGAAATTTGGGTATTGGTGGTACTGAGCAGGCTTTTATTTCTTTGATCAATCTTTGGGCAGTGCCAAATACGCAAGTTGAAATCTATCTTAAAAACCGTTGTGGAGTGCTTGAGCAGTTTTTAAGGACAGATTTTCCAATAATTACACAAAAAGACGCCTTTTTTCGCTCCTATGATGTAGCCGCTTGTTTTTATGGCTGGGGAGCAAATCCTCAAACTGAACTTGGTAAAACACATGCTAAGAGAAAGATCCAGTGGATCCACACGGATCTTTTGCAATGTCCTGTGGGAAGTTTTTTTAACCATAAAGAAATGTGCGAAGGCATTGATGCTTTTATTTGTGTCGGGCAAAAGCCTGCGGCAAGTGCCAGAAAAATCCAACCCCAATTGAGCAACAAAATTTTCGCAATACCTAATGTGCTGGATCAGGCGGCGATCAAAAAAAAGGCGCAACTTGAGAATCCTCATTATCCTCAGGATGGGCTATGTAATGTTGTCAGTGTGGGGCGTCTTTCCGGCGAAAAAGGGTATGACCGTCTTATCAGAGTACATAGCCGTCTTGATAGGGAAGGTCTTTTCTTTCGATTGTATATTGTAGGTGATGGCGCCCTTCGGATTTCTCTTCAACGGCAAATTCATGAGGCTGGTTTAGATAGCAAAATCTTTCTGGTAGGAGAAAAATCCAATCCCTATCCTTGGATTGCAAAAGCAGATCTTTTTGCCTTACCCTCCCTTTTTGAGGGTTGTAGTGTAGCAGTCAATGAAGCTAAGATTCTTGCCCGGCCAATTCTGATGACAGATGTGGGCGCTGCACGCGAGCAAATTACTTCTGAAATAAATGGTCTTATCGTAGATAACAATGAAGAGGCCATTTATCAAGGCTTGAAAAGGCTTGTGAAGGATAAGAACTTACGAAAACAATTTTCGGCGGCGCTCAAGGGATTTGTATATGACAACACCTCAATTTACAACCAAATTGAGCAGGTATTTTTTCAAACTCCCTAAGGGTCCATCAAAATGATCAAAATATTTTCCCTCTTTCTTTTTTGTCTATTTTCCCTTCCGTTTATCGCGGCTAAAGAACCTTCTTGTCGCCATGTGCTCTTTATCATGGATAAGCTGCAGTTGGGAGGTTCTGAGCAAGCATTTTTAAGCCTTATTAATGGCTGGGCAATTCCTCATACTAAGGTTGATATTTATCTTACCGCTCGTGATGGAGTTTTAGAGCCTTTTTTAAGAAAGGATTTTCCTCTGATTTCTTCAAAGAACGCTTTTAAACGCACCTATGATGTAGCAGTCGCCTACGTGGAGTGGCTCAATCCTAACTCAGGTTTATGGAAAACGCATGCAAAGCGGAAGGTGCAGTGGATACACACAGATTTACTTGCCAAGCCGCAAGATAGGCCTTTTAAGCATAAAGAATTGTGTGCAGGCATAGATGCCTTTATCTGTGTTTCTGAAGGGGCAGCAGCAAGTGCCAGAAAAATTCAACCGCAGCTGAGCGGCAAAATTTTTTCCATCCATAATGTGCTTGATGGTGATTTGGTGAGGAGGAAGGCACAAGAAACAAAGGATTGTTTTCCCCAAGACGGCATCCTTAATGTTGTGAGTGTAGGCAGGCTTGCGCCAGAAAAAGCTCTTGACCGTGCGATCAGAGTGCACAGTCGGTTGGATAAGGAAGGATTTTTTTTCCGCTGGTACATTGTGGGGGAGGGAAGTGAGAGGCCAAAACTTGAACAACAGATCAGACAATTGGGTTTGGAAGGAAAGTTTATCCTTTTAGGCAGTAAGCTCAATCCCTATCCGTACATGGCGCAGGCAGACATGTTCGCGCTTCCTTCCCATTTCGAAGGATTTAGTATTGTCATCAATGAAGCAAAATTGTTAGCCCGTCCAATCCTTCTGACAGAGGTGTCAGGAGCAGGCGAGCAAATTGAGTCGGAGAAAAATGGGCTGATCGTTGCTAACAACGAGGATGCGATTTATCACGGACTTAAAAGGCTTCTGCAGGACAAAGCATTGAGAAAACGGTTCTCAGAAGCCCTTCAAGGGTTCGAATATGATAATGAATCCATCTACCGCCAAGTGGAGAAGGTATTGTTTGGGAGCGGGTAATCTTACAATCCTTATACAAGCATCTTGACACTTACTCTTGTGTTCGGTACAAGCTGATCGGTATATTTTTTTTTGGAGGAATACCATGAACAAAATTATCACGCTTGTGGCAACACTTTTCCTTACTCAAAGCATTCCCTGTGCTGGGGAGGCTCCTTCTATAACCCTCGACCAATATCTGCGGCAAATGGGGGCAGTTGTGACTGAGGGACATATTTGTAGTGAAAACTCTGGCAAGGTTGAGTTTTTTACGAAACTATTGCAAAGCAGCCCCTCCATAGCAAATATCGGGGAAATTGGTTTTAATGCCGGACATTCCAGCGATATTTTTCTCTCTGCCA
>PMZB01000225.1 GCA_003170575.1 Chlamydiia bacterium
TCAGGTTTTTGAGCTCTTGCGGGGATTAAGATCTGATCGTATTAAATGTGCAAAATCGGGTTCTTAGTTGTTCTAGAATCCGCTTTTATTAAAATTGGCCGTCATTTGGTTGAGCTCATCCATACTCCGAGTCTGCTGCCGCCTCTTCATTTTCAACTTCATGGCCCTGTTCATGAGAAACGTTCTAACAAGCCTGTCAATAGGCAACTCAATCTTTCTGTTGAGGTATGGGATTACAAACCAGTTCACGAAAAGACGATTGTATCATTACTTGATCGGGCTGAACGTGAGGTTCAAACAATCTATTCAAGGGAAGTTCCAACATGAAAATTTTCCTCTTCCCAGCAGGAAGTGTACAATTGAGAAGCAATTACTCGTGATAAGCAGTTCTTCAAGGGATTTGTTGCGCTCCAATGCCCTTCCAAGGATTGATAGGGTATCTTTACGACAAATGGACCATCACCACATCCACCGACAGAATAGGGTTGAAAAATGATGATGAGAAATTGTTCGTCAACAACAAAAGTGCGAATAAGCTGAAGCGGAAGAATGGGATAGATCTCTTTCATGCTAACCAGATAAGTGAGCTCACCATATGATCTCTTAAGATCATCTTCGCAATATTTTCTCAGAAACTCTTTTTGTTCCGATGATGGGAGCAATTCGTTTAACATTATCTCTCGAAATTGGCCATTGATCTTGCAAAAAGTCTTCCCTTCGTATCTTCCCCACCCGTGAGGGAGGTGGTCGTAGACAGCAATCTCTCCAAAAAGGCTCACAATATCTTGAGAAAACAAAACTGTTTTTAAGGAGTATTGAATATGGAATGGGCTTTCATTAACGTTTTCTTGAAGAATTGATTGTAGAAATTCTTTCTTTATGGCGTTTAAATCGTCTAAACAATTCGGAGAAGTTGTGCTGTTTTTGCATCCAACTAGAAATAAAACAAGGGGAAACAAGATTGAAACCTGAGCTCTCATTTTCCACTCCTATGTCGTGGAATCAATTTTTACAAAAGCATGTGTATGGGATTCTGGTCGCAAATAGCAAGTGCCACTTCGTCGATGAACGAGCACAGCTTTGCAGCCTACCTTCTCTAGCCATATCAAGCGCTTTATCCTTGGCGAACCAAACAGAGGTGCTGCCTGTATTGATCTTGTACTCCGAAATCACCGCTCGGGTTTTGTGAACGCCTTCAATTATCCATTTGTCAATAGGCTCTTCGTCACCAATTTCCCATTTTTCATTCTGCTCAATTGCCTTCCAATATTTTTCAAATTCCCCAAAGCAACCTCTCAGATCAAGTCTACACAGGTCCTGAATTCCGTTGAATTGATTAATGAAGGTAATGAAAGAGAAAATAGATGCAACGCGGCGCACGGGCGGTGCAACGACGTACCCATTAGACCAGCAAAATCCAATCTCTTTTATAAAAAATGAAAAGCCGAAAACATCTTGCTAGATACGTTGGATATACGCTACAGTTTTGTAGTGCATACTCTAGGAGAAATTATGAATGAAGGTTCCCCAGACAGTTCTTTGATTCTTTATCAAACAGAAGATGGCGCTACTCGAATTGAGGTGCATCTTATTGATGAAACCGTTTGGTTATCCAAGGCTCAAATGAGTGCATTGTTCGATAAGGATCGAAGAACTATTTCCGAGCATATCCATAACATATTTAAAGAAAACGAATTAAAGGAAAAGGCAGTTAGCCGGAATTTCCGGCTAACTGCCGCCGACGGTAAAAATTACCAAGTTGCTCACTACAACCTCGATGTAATAATCTCCGTCGGTTATCGAGTGAGCTCACATAGGGGCACTCAATTTCGTATCTGGGCTACAGAACGCCTCAAGGAATATCTCATCAAGGGATTTACTTTAGATGATGAACGACTTAAACGGAACGGAGGGGGAAATTACTTTAATGAATTGCTGGCTCGTATTCGAGATATCCGTTCCTCAGAGAAGGTCTTTTGGCGCAAGGTTCTTGATATCTACGCTACCAGCATAGACTATGAACCATCTACAGAAACATCGAAGAATTTTTTTTCTGTAGTCCAAAATAAGATGCATTGGGCTGCCCATGGACAGACTGCCGCCGAGATCGTTTATACTCGCGCCGATGCAAAGAAAGCAAATATGGGATTGACTTCCTGGATAGGGAAAAATTTTCGCAAATCAGACACTGAAATCGCAAAAAACTACCTAAATATCGAGGAACTCGACATTTTGAATAGGATTGTTTCCATGTACCTGGATTTTGCCGAACTCCAAGCACTGAACCGCAAACCAATGTACATGACGGATTGGATTGCCAAGCTTGACCATTTTCTCAAAATGACAGAGCGAGACATTCTTTCTCATGCTGGGACAATTAGCCATGAAGCTGCTCTTGAAAAAGCCCGAATGGAGTATGAAAAATATCAAAAGCTACGAGTAGATGTTCTTTCTCCTGTGGAACAGCACTTTCTAGAGGCTGTTAAAGAAATTGAACAATTTGATCGAGTGAGTGAGTAAAACATATGACAAAGACGCGAAGCTACAAAGATCATCTCTCAAAGCAACTCCAGGACCATAGAGAAGCGGCTGAATATCTCAATGCAGCACTTCACGAAAAAGATCAACGCTCCTTTCTTTTAGCCTTAAAAGACCTTGCAGAGGCTCAGGGAGGCATGACTCAGCTCGCAAAGCACTCAAATCTCAATCGAGAAAATCTCTATCGTACGCTTTCCTTAAAGGGTAATCCCCGCTTTTTTAGCCTCCTTGCTGTCTTAGATGCCTCCGGAATGGAAATCTCCATTCGTCAGAAAACAAAAAGAAGATCAAATAAAAAGTATTGAGTGAGTTTTTATGCCATCAAATTATTGGTCTTGTTCAAAATTTGCCGATTGGATTCGCGGAACCCCTAGCCTGAAGTCAGGAACAGTGAAAGAATGGAACGAATGGGAAAAAAAGGCAAAAGAGAAAAAGGTTCGTTATTGGTTAGCAGAAGCGGCTCTGGATGGGGTGCAGAGGTTCCTCTATTGGCCCATAGACCGTTTATTTGCTGTGCGTTATTACATAGAAAATCGAAGAAAGGGAAAAGGAAAATCCAGAGCTGGAGCATTTATTTCTCTATTTTGATGAGAATGAATCAACAGAGAGTCAGGAAAAAAGACAAAAACTTTCAGAGTTGTATCACAAAATAGAACAAGAAGAGGAAGATGAAGATACAGAAATGTTAATTCGGCTCGTGAGGATGAGGAAAGGCATTTGGACCTAATTCGCCTCTATCAGATCAAATTAGTAACGCGGAGATCGGTTTATGAAAACATTTGTAAAAATAAGTTTGATAATCTTTATGTGCTGTGTATGCGCGCCAGCAATAGCAGCAAGTAGGTTTATTATAAAATACAAACCAAACGAAGCTCAAGCCGCTTTTTTATTGGCGCATAGAGGCATCGATGAAAAGTGGGCCAAAGCGCAAATCAGAGTGCAGATGATGGGCAATTTATCGCAGGAAAAAATAGACGTATTGTCTAAAGCAGCCGGCGCTCAGGCAAAAGACTTTCAGGCTTTATGTACCGGCTCACATGTTATTATGTTAAGCAAAGACTTAGATGAGAAACAAACCCGACAGTTTATCCGAAACGTCCAACAAGATAATAGTGTTGAGTATATCGAGGAAGATAAAATAGGACATGCTGCATCCCCACTTTTAACAAGCTCAGAAAATTGAGGTAAGATGGTTCGTGAATGCCTATGTCTTCTCAGGCAGGTTTCAAAAGCATGAAATAATATCTTTGCAATCTGTTCACTATTTAAGACTGTTCAATATTTATTGAACAGTAGGGTTGAACCTAAAAACGGCCATTAACTGCTCCGCAATACTGAAAATCATCATTATTTCACTCGGGAATTCCCTCATGGATTTTCTTAGGCTGACTCACCTATTAGGCGATTGTAAAAATTTAGGAAAAAAATGTGCTTTTACAGAGAAAATCAAGGTTTTCCAACTTTGCGGAGCAGTTCAACAGCCATTTTTAGGTCGAACGGAAGGAAGGGTGTCTTTATTTCATGCATGATGGCGGTTGGCCCGGATTTAAGGCGATTCTGATAGGGAACGAAAAGGGCCAGGGTGCTGTTATTCTGACAAATTCTGATAACGGGGATGCCCTTTATCCTGAAATTGTACGAAGAATTGCGGAGGTCTATGAGTGGCCAGCAGGACAGACGTTAGAACTATGCCGACCAAAGGTTAATCCTGCAGAAACGTCACCAGGTCCAATACTTTTAGCTGATTGGACTGACCAGGCGAAGGGAGTTGGCGGAAGGTATGTCTTCATACAAAAGCAGAAGGGTAAAGACCCGATTGAACATAATGTTATCATCCATTTTGATGTGGAAAAGAGGCAGGTGTTTGCTGACATTGATGGAGGAGAGTCGAAAGGCGGAGAAACGCTTAAGCTGATTCCGTTGGGGGACAAGGTGGCTTGTTACCCTTCACACCCACCTGGACCCTATTATGATATGTGTCGGTTTACTTCTGAGGGTGAAAAAATGTATCTTCATCTATTTGGTGCTAAGCACACTCGAGTTTGATCGTTAACATCAAAAAGCACAGCCATTAACTTCTGTGTCAACAAACCGTTTTTCCCCCATCCCTCTGGTTCAAAAGCCTCATAACTTAAAAAAATTCGCAAGAACGGGAAAGTGTGAATTCCAGGCATAAGGTAACCTTGTTGCAAAGGAGGACAAAAAGATGGATCACCCAGAAGACTATGTGAAGCGGGTACTCAAAGTGCTGATCTATATCGAGGATCACATTGAAGAGGACCTTTCGATGGACGAATTGGCAAAGGTGGCCTGCCACTCGCCATTTCACTTCCATCGGATTTTTCAGGCTATCGTTGGCGAGACGGTACATAAGTATGTCAGAAGATTGCGCCTGGAAAGGGCTGCAGGAAGGTTGTTGCATACGGAGCAGCCTGTTACTGACATAGCTTTGGATGCTGCCTACGAGACGCCATCGGCGTTTACAAGAGCCTTTAAACAATGTATGGGAAAATCTCCCAGAAATTATCGTGCCTTATACAAGGAGGTCAATGCGATGACAAAAAAAATCAATGAGTTGCCCATGATCCAACCAGATAAGATCGAAAAAATTTCGGATCTAAATCTTTTTTTTATCCGAAGAGTTGGAGATGCTGCTGCTGAAAATGCTTGGAAAGCAATGAAGGCCTTCATAAAAGACAATCAGCTGGACAGATTGAGAATGCGGTACTTCAGTGTCTCTCATGACGACCCTCAAGTGACGAGTGAGGACAAACTTCGTATGGATGCATGTATCCAAACCTCTCAAGAAGTTTTGGTGAAAGGTGAGGTGGCTCGGCAGGCGCTCAAAGGTGGAAAATATGCAATTTTCACCCATCATGGGCCGCATACTGGTCTACAGGGAGTTTGTGATAGAATTTTTCTACGATGGCTTCCAGGCGGTAAGGAAAATTTTGATGACGTTCGTCCAGTTTTTTGCGAACTTTTCAATTTGGAATATGTGGATGTTGACGAAAGTAAATTGATCACAAAAATATACATTCCGTTGTCTTAAAATTTCTCTTTGGGTTGGCCAACTGCAGTGGCCAGCTTTCTTTGAAAAAGACTGGAAATTCGGTCCTCGGCTACGGCAAAACTCAAATGTTAAAAATATAAATTCAATGTATAAGGAGCTTAATGATAAATCTAAAAATTACAGATCGTTGGAATGCAGAATACTATAAAAATCATTCAGACAAACAATTCCAATTAGGGATGAGCGTACTCAAATCGGTACACTTCAGGGTAAACGAAATCGTCCTTGATGTCGGATGCGGTGAGGGGAGGCTTACCACTGAAATAGCAAGGTGCATTCCCGATGGCAAAATCCTTGGCATCGATATTTCCGCGAACATGATTCGTGAAGCTCAAAAATCTTTTGGCGATGTTCCCAACGTATCGTTTGAATGCGTCGATGCTACCAAGCTTGATGCTAAAAATAAATTTGACAGGGCAATAAGCCTTGAGGCCTTCCATTGGATTGAGGATCAACCAAAGGCTCTTAAAAATATCTATGCAGCGCTAAAACCTGGCGGGCATCTGTATATTTTGATGTTGCCTTTAGGTAAAAATCCAATATTTGAGGCTATGGAAAACGCAAAATGGTCCAGTGAGATTCAGCCAAGTAAAGCCTTTTTCCAAGGTCAAAGTCCCGAGACAATCAGGCCGTTGCTGGAACAATGTGGTTTCGTGAACATTGATGTGCACACGGAAGCAAACAAACGTGTTTTCAAAAATCAAAAAGAATTGTGTGATTGGTTGATGGGATGGGTTCCTCATGCGACAGGCTTGCCAGAAGACAAGGCGCAAGAATTTGTGCAGGACATTACTCAGGCCGCTAGAAGCTGTACTGGCGATCTTGTAAGTGTTGGATACTCATTGCATGTTAAGGCGCAAAAACCATGAAGTGAAATCATAGCTTGCTTGCAAATATTTAAAATCTTTTATAT
>PMZB01000206.1 GCA_003170575.1 Chlamydiia bacterium
AACGAATATTATATACATGTTTACTCGGGATGCAATGAAATGAGCTGGGGGATAATTTTCCTGCCAAGCTATTTTCTCATTGCACGATGGTTGTTCAACACCTGGGGCATAAGCTAACTCCCTTAAGTTGCTGAGTTTGGAACTTCAGGAGTACGTAACTCCCTAACTCAAAGATAAGCATCTACGAGTCGGCAATTGCACGAGCTCTTTTTTTCACGAGTAGGTTCTCTCCCTTTTTATTAGTGCCGCAAATTGCCCATCAATACCCTAGGCAGAACACCTTGATTCGATCGAGTTTTTCCCGCCTTATCCCCCTTTTTATAGGATGCGGAAAAATCCCCCTAACAACCAGCTAACCAGTAAAAGGCATCGAGCTCTTCCAAGTGTAGCTTTTTTTACAAGAAAAACACCCCGAAACTCATTAGCGATGTGCATCTAATCACTTATCAGTTCCTAGATATACCTCAACACAACACAACGCAGATTTTTCAGAAGTTGGATCTCTTGGCTAAAAAGCTATAAATTGATGAAAAACTTCACCTGTGGTGCAGTTTTTTCAGAAAACTTTATTTGAAGATATGGAAAGGTCAGCTAAGGAAGGCGCTACCAAAAATCTTGCTGGAAGCGCCTTTTTTTGTGAAATACTTGTCTTATGATGTTCTAGTCACATCTTTTTTTCTTTTTGCAGCAGTTGCTGGCATCATACCAAAGCGGAATGGCCAGAGCGAACAATCCTGGATATTACAAATTCTGATCTCACCAGGCTGCTGACACTGGCAATCCAAACATTTCTCCCGAATAGCCCTGAGGGGAGAATTTTCCTTATTTTTTCCCATACTTACCCCCCCTCTGAAAAATTGGTTTCTTCTTTGAAACCTTGAGCATTAGCGCGCGCACTTGGATGGATTCGGACCCGACTGGTGGGTCGTCCTTTTGTTTTCACTAATTCAGTCTTAACCCATCCCAACACCTCAAGCAACTTAATTGCACTGGTGACTTGTTCTGCAGTTTCAAGCCTTGCCCAATGTTTTGCGTAATAAACGTCTCTGAAAGAAAAGCCATCTGGCAGATCCCCCTTAATTATATGATTGAGAAGAGCTCTCGCTGACTCCTCAGCTGGATTTTCGGCTGAGGAATACATTCTGCGAGCATGGGTTTCAAGGTAATCACACCAGCGAATCGCAGCGACCGTAGAACATATATCAACCGCCTTTGGTTGGACTCCCCTGCCAACTGTCTCAACTAAGTAAAGAATAAGAGCCAATTTAGGCATGAGAGATCTATACTTTGCTAAATGGCTCTCAAGAAAGGGTGAGAGATCACCAGCTCGTAGTCTCCGTTCAAGATCAGCTCTCCAATCATCAAACATTACTTGGGCCTTGGCTTCAAAATGGAGCGTATACATTTTAAAACCCTGAGGAGGGGAGGGTCCAAAAGGTTCGAAAGTATCGATTTTTTGAAATACACCAAACGCCTGCTCTTTTGCAGTAGCGTCTGGTATACGATCAATCTTTTCCCAAGTTTTAGGAACATCTGGCCATACCAATAATTGGAATCTTTGCAATAAACCATCATCCCCTTCTCCCCCACTCGTCGCTTGATGAACATACTGAGCAAGCGGACCTGGCTGAATGCCCCCAATGATTGAAAGACAGAGAGCTGGAATGTGAAGAGTACCTCTGCCAATACGGTCTACGGTATATGCACCAGTTCCATTCCAAGCCTCCAGATAGAATGCCCTATCCCCTTCTCTCCCATATTTTTCACAATTCTTAAGCCAGCCAACCAATTCATCACGGTGGACTAGTAGGCCTTGAGGATTACTTTGGAGAAGCTCTCCTATTTTTTCTACAGTACAATCTTCTGTTTTGTACCTCTTTGGTTCTGGCTTGATAGGAGATGGAATTTTTTCGAATTGATCCGCCTCATTAGACAGATTTTTTTTCCTCGCGGCTTGTTTCATTTTCTCTTTTAGTGCAGCTTTCTTTGCCTGTACCAGAAGTTCCTCATATTCGTATTTTTCCTCTAGCAATTGATGCTGGTCTATTGCTTTAAATGAGAGCTCATCAATGGGCTTCATAATTTCAGCAATAGCTGGAGATTTAAGTAACGAAGGCCTTCCGACTATGGCTCCCCACAAATTTGGAACTACAAGCCAATCATCAAATGCCTTCGGGTACAAACCAACCTTTCTGCCAATGAGCGCGCCTAATACGACCATGCAGGAAGCGACCAGAAAATCAAGAGGCACCTGCATACGCTCTGCAATATCAACCAACCAAGGTCGAATTGCATCTGGTAGCATCTCTTTTTGGAATGATGCAACTGCACTAAGATCTTGCGAAAGTGGAAGAGGATCGGACCATTCTTCCTGAAGACCAAGATATTCTTTTAAGTAATCAATGCTCAGTGCTGCGCAATGGGCATGCTGACATTTAAACACAGCCTCTTTATACCCATTTGTATGCGCTTCAATGTAGACAGTACCTTGATCTCCTGTTGAATGCGCATCTCTATTTGGACACAGTATTTCCCATATACCAGATCGGCCTGGGACAGATCTCCTGACCAACCCTTTTTGCTTCAACGCTTGCAAAATAGGATCTTGGTCACTATCACTTTGTGAGACATTTGAATTCTTCGTCACGGCAGTCAAATCAATGGAAAATGCCTGAAGGAATTCTGTGAAATTGTAAGGAGGAGATTCCTGCAGCTGGCACACCTGAACCAGAAAAGGTTCTTTCTTACGATGATAAAATCCAGGTAGCCGCATGACTCGCGGAAGGTCATGCACAGATGGGTCAGCACCAAACTGCTGGATAAGCACTTTCTGTACAGTAGTGAATTTATCTAGACTTACCTCTTGCACTAACCAATAAGCATGAAAGCGACCTTGACTTGTCTGTACAACGATTTGAGGCCTTAATGGAGCTGAAAGAACTGGATCAAGAGGAGCTCCATCTAAATCGACAAAAAATGCACGCACTTTGGTGATATTGTTGGTCCCCCTTCCGTGCAAATCTGTTGCGTTAACAGTAAAGAAGATCCCTGCACCCTTTTGATTAAGTTCTGTCAACAATTGAAGATGCTGCTCCAATCTGCCATGCAGAACTCGAATAAGACTTTTGTCAAATCGGCCCTTATGATCATCAAAAGTCTGAAATGTAACCTGCTCTTCCTCAGCAAAATATTTTAAAAAATTTGATGCATCTGAATTGTAGTCTTTTTTGGTACTTGCTATACTTACAGATGTAGGGACGGGTAGTATACCCCTTTCTTCTGAAGGAGCTGAGCC
>PMZB01000258.1 GCA_003170575.1 Chlamydiia bacterium
GGAATATCAAGAGGGAAGTAAAAGTCGTTAATTCAATTCTTACAAGTGAAGTAACGAAAAACGTTTCAGAGATCACTAAATCTCAATTAAAAGAAGAGTTTACAAAATATAAAACTCAATCAATAGCCAGAGGTGTTATAGAAACCCTGAGCCTCGGCATCGTGCTGGCGCCTGTTGATGCAGCTGTAACATGGATTCGTGGGACAAGCGAAAAAGGCAAATCTAAACACATTTAAGGAAGATAAACAAAATCTTTTAGAGATTTCTGAAAACTTGTACTAAAAGTACTTGTTTCCACAGGCCTTCTCAAGATAAAGTAAGGAAAAGATGGAGAAGGCTATGGAATCAGACTCGTTATGTAAAGGCGCAGCGCGCAGTTTCTTCAATACATTTTTCAAGGTGTTTGGGTTTGCCGCAGCTCTTGTTGTCATTATTATCGGAATCGGCATTTTATTGAGTGGTACGCCCCAGCGTACTACAACAACGGTCATGAAGCCTGACCATAATTGGAAGGTAAAAATATTTTCCTCTTCAACACCAACCATTCTTGAGATCCCAATCACAGGCGTGATAGGCCTTGAGTTGGGCATGCGAAAGGAAAGAATAGCTGCCATACTTCAGGACATTCAAGAGCTTGATCTCAAGCCGGGAATGTTTAAGGCAATTATTCTCACCATAAACACACCAGGCGGCTCTGCCGATGATTCCGAAGCTATTTTACGCATGCTCACAGAGTTCAAAAAAATGTACCGAATCCCAGTGTATGCCTACATTGATGGCATGTCAGCATCAGGAGGCACAATGATCTCATTAGCCGCTGACAAGATTATCTCGAGTCCATCAAGCCTGATCGGCCATGTTGGAAGTATATTTGGCTCGCACTTTTTTAACTTCTCAAAAACATTAGCACAGTATGGTGTAGAGGCAAAAACAATTTATGCTGGAAAGCACAAAGATGAGCTTGACCCGTTCCGGCCATGGAAGGAAGGCGAGGGAAATGAGTTTCAAAACCTTGCAGACATCTCTTATGAACAGTTTATCAAGCTCGTTGTAGCACATAGGCCTCGCATCACAGAAGATCAGCTGCGGGATGAAGGCGCTCAGCTCTATTTCCCACAACAGGCTCTTGAACAAGGCTACATTGATCAGATTAGCGATACCTTTACCCAGGCTCTAGGAGAAATCGCTACAACTCTTGAAATCTCAAATAACTACCAAGTAATAGAATTGCGCCCCCAGATAATGCTCTCAGAGCTTTTTGGAAATGAATCTTCTTTCTTAGCTCCTCGTGTTATTACCCACACCTTTAGATTGCCTGGAGATATTGATCCAGAGCTTGTAGGAAAGCCTTTGTACCTCTACGTTCCAAAGGAAAAGTAGTGAATGCTCTTGTTATTGATGCGTCAGGGCTTATTTACCGGTCCTTCTTCGCACTCCCTCCTTTGACTTCACCTCAAGGGAGGCCGACAGGTGCACTGTATGGATTTATCCGGTCAGTGCTCAAAGTGTACGAAAAGATCCATCCCGAGTTTTTAGTCTCTGTGTTCGATGCTCGCGGAAACAAAGAATCGCGCCTTAAACTCTACGCAGAGTACAAAGCAACGAGGCGCCCCACTCCTCCGGAACTTATTGAACAAATTGAAGAGGCGAAAAAATTTTGTACGCTCTGGGGCATTCCCATGCTCGCGCTTGATGGTGTGGAAGCGGATGACACAATCGCTTCTATTGTGCAGACCGAGGTGAGCCGCGTCACAGGAGTAGTCTACATCTGTTCCGCTGACAAAGATCTAGCCCAGCTTGTCACCGATAGGATCCATATGATCAACCCTGCCAAAGATGATAAAATCCTGGATAAAGCTGGTGTGAAAGAAGTGTGGGGCATTGAGCCTGGACAAATGATTGATTATTTATCTCTGATTGGTGATACAAGCGACAATATTCCTGGAATTGAAGGAGTAGGGCCAAAAACAGCTCTGGAGCTCTTGGGAACATGGAAAACGCTGGAAAATATTCTCGATAACGCCGATGCAATCCCTGGGAAAAAGGGAGAAAAGATACGTGCAGGGAGGGAATCTGCGCTTCTCAGCAAAAAACTTATCGCACTTGATAGTACGCTTCCTATACCAACAGAACTTTCCTTTTATAAGAAAAGGGAAATGGATACGGAAAAAGCACTCGAATTCTTCCACGAAAAAGGATTTCGAACACTGGAGTCACTTGTTGCGCCACAAGGAGGAGCTGAAGCTCCCAAACCCTGTACTGTAACTATCGTTGAAGATAAAAAATCCTTCGATGAGTTCCTGAACTGGCTGAAAGGGGTAAAAGTAGTTGCTCTTGACTGCGAAACAACTGACATTGATGAATATAAAGCAGATTTAGTGGGTATTGGCATTGCCGCATCGTTTGATCATGTGTACTACATAAGCTGCAAAGATCTTCTTTTTCCAAAAGACGTTGTAGCAGCCTTGAACACAATATTTCAGGAATATAAAATCTCTCTTCTCGGCCACAATATTAAGTATGACCTGCATGTGCTCTCACGATATGGCCTGGAGCTTCCTCATATCTTGTTTGATACTCTGATTGCTTCATGGCTTCTCAATGCGCATGAAAAGATCCACAACCTCGACGAGCTTGCAAAACGCCACTTCAACAAAAACAAAATCCCTATTGAATCTTTGATTGGCAAAGGAAAAACAGCCCGTACTATGGCTGAAGTGCCTGTCAAGGATGTTGCAACCTACTGTGCAGAAGATGTGGAATACACGCTTCGCCTCAAGGACCTTTTTTCCGAAGAGTTGGAAAAACAGCACCTCACATTCCTCTTTGAAACTGTTGAGATGCCTCTCATCCCAGTCCTTTGGAGAATGGAAAGTATTGGGGTGTATATCAATAAAGGCGAACTAGCCGCTCTTCATAAAACGATCGGAGATGCACTCCACAAAGTGGAGAAAGAGATTTATGCATTGGCTGGGCATGAATTTAACATAAATTCTCCAAAGCAGCTTAGTCAAGTACTGTTCATAGAGCTGAACCTTCCTAAAATGCGCAGAGGACTTTCCACGAGCGCAGATGTGCTTGAAGACCTGGCAATTACATTCCCTATCGCTCAAAAAATACTTGATTACCGCCAGCTGGAGAAGCTGCGCTCAACATATCTTGAGACCCTTCCCAAGCAGATCAGTGAAACGTCAGGCCGAGTCCACTGCCGCTTCGTGCAATCTGGCACAGCAACAGGCCGTCTTTCCTGCCAAGACCCGAACCTGCAAAATATCCCCATCAGAAGCGAGCTGGGCAAAAAAATTAGAGCTGCGTTTGAACCGCAAAAAAAAGGATGGGTATATATCTCTGCAGACTATTCTCAGGTTGAGTTGCGAATTCTGGCGCACCTGAGTCAAGATCCTGTACTTCTCAAAGCATTTAATGAAGACCTTGATGTGCACGCTATGACTGCAGCGGAGCTTTTCTCGGTGCCTCTGGATAAGGTCACAGAAGAAATGCGAAGAAAAGCAAAAGCAGTGAACTTCGGCGTTATCTATGGCCAACAAGCATTTGGCCTGGCACGCGAGCTTCACATTCCCACAAAAGAAGCACAACTCTTTATTGATCACTATTTTTCTAAATATATACGCGTTCTTGACACAATCGCAGCAGCAAAAGATAAAGCGCATAAAACCGGCATGGCAGAAACAATCACTGGAAGAAGGCGTCTTCTTCCAGACATCAACAGCTCTGACTTCTTCATCCGCTCAGCCCAAGAGCGCTTGGCGGTTAATACCCCATTTCAAGGCACAGCTGCAGACATGATCAAGATGGCAATGATCTCTCTTGACTCATGGCTGCGGGAGCAGAAATTGCACACCATGATGATCCTACAGATACATGACGAGCTTCTTTTTGAAGCACCTGAAGAGGAGATTCCTGTTGTCATCCCTGCTGTTCGCTATGCCATGGAATCCGTGATGAGCTTGTCAGTTCCGCTTCGTGTTGAAATAAATATTGGAAAAAATTGGGAAGAATGTTAAAGTTATTTTCAGTTGCCGTAACTGGTTCCATTGCTTCAGGCAAATCAACAGTATGCCAATTCTTTGAGCGATGGGGCGCCTGCGTCGTAGACGCAGACCGGCTGCTTCATCAAGTTTTTTCAGTAGAGACTCCCGTTGGAAAAAAAATTTGTTCTCTCTTCGGAGAAAGTATTTTGAAAGGTTCCAAGATCGATAGACTCCGCCTCGCTGAGGCCGCATTCTCTCATCCACAACTTTTAGAAAAGCTCGAAGATATCTGTCACCCTTATGTTAATGAGGCGATAAAATGTGAGTATGAGAAGGCATGCAAAGGTGACTTTGCTTTTTTTGCAGCCGAAGTGCCGCTCCTTTTTGAGTCTCGCTTTTCTCTTGCTCCCTGGTTCGATGCAACAATTGTCGTGACTGCAGATGAAGAGGTCGCTCTAAAAAGGCATCTTAAAAAAGGTCTTGCCATGGACCAATATGTCAAACGAATCAAAAGGCAGCTTTCCTCCCTCCTCAAAAGAGAAAAAGCCACCTATACTATTGTGAACAATGGCTCTCTAGAAGAGTTAGAACAAAACGTCAAAAAGCTCTTTCTAGAGCTGAAATCTTTACAAAAACAACTTTAGGATTTTGAAAAGTATGGATTATGAACAGGAAGAAGGAACTCCCTCCCCCATTCAACCGGAAGAGCTTATTCCACCAGAACACCCTCGCCAAGAAGTAGCATCAACGCTGGTGCCGCCGCCGCTTGTAGAACCAATCATCACTCGAATCGCTGACCTTCAGCGAATGAATATCGATCAGCTGAACCAACATGCCAAGCAAATTGGATTGCGCCACCTTGGGTCTATGACAAAATCCCAAATGGTCTTTGAGATTGTCAAGGTCATTGCTGACCGGCCTGGCGAAGTGCTGTATGGCGAAGGTGTACTTGAGATCCTGCCTGATGGGTTCGGGTTCTTGCGGTCAACAAACTACAACTACCTACCTTCTGCGGAAGATATCTATGTTTCCCCTGCCCAGATTCGCCGATTTGACCTGAAAAAGGGAGACACAGTCGCTGGTACAATTCGGCCGCCTCGCGACAAGGAAAAGTACTTTGCCCTTATCAAAGTAGACAAGATTAACTATCAACCACCTGATCGTGCTAAAGAACGGATTTACTTTGAGAACTTAACTCCTCTTTATCCTTCAAAACGACTCGTGATGGAGACATCCAAGGAAAACATCTCCATGCGTGTCTTGGATCTTGTGTCTCCAGTTGGGAAGGGGCAGCGTGGACTGATCGTGGCTCCGCCCCGCTCTGGAAAAACAGTTATCCTGCAGCAGATCGCAAACTCGATTGCAGCCAATAACCCAGAAAGCATCCTCATGGTGCTCCTGATCGACGAGCGTCCTGAAGAAGTCACCGAGATGCAAAGAATGGTCAAGGGCGAGGTTATTGCCTCTACCTTTGACGAACCGCCAGACCGCCACGTCCAAGTCGCTGAGATGGCTATAGAAAAGGCGCGGCGCCTTGTTGAGCATGGAAAAGATGTTATCATTCTGCTTGATTCCATCACCCGTCTTGCACGCGCGTATAACGCAGTCCAACCCCACTCTGGCAAGATCCTGAGCGGCGGTATTGATTCAAATGCCCTTCACAAGCCCAAACGATTCTTTGGATCTGCACGAAATATCGAGCAGGGTGGGTCGCTCACCATTCTCGCGACAGCCCTTATCGACACAGGCTCGCGCATGGATGAAGTTATCTTCGAAGAGTTTAAGGGCACTGGCAACATGGAAGTTGTGCTGGATCGCCGACTCGCCGACCGCCGCATCTTCCCTGCAATTGACCTGATTAAGAGCGGTACCAGAAAAGAGGAGCTTCTCTATCATCCAGGAGAGCTTGAAAAAAT
>PMZB01000157.1 GCA_003170575.1 Chlamydiia bacterium
GGCGGCAAATGCTTCAATTTGCCGCGATGTACAGTGGGGGCATCCCAGTGTATAGGCAGCTTTTGCATTCTCCTGGGCAAAATGGCCCCATTGTGAAGACGGGAAGTCATTTTCTGTTCCTAATGGAGTTGGGTCTTTGACTAGATCTAAGAGTAGAGAGACGCCGTTTTGCGCGGTTGTCCAAAAATGAAGTGCGATTTTCGCTTTGAGATGAGCTGTTTTTGCTTTGATCTGTTTAGTGCGATCAGTTTTGATTTTCAAAAGCTTTTCAAGGTAAATAGCTATCGAATGATCTAGCTTTATTGATAGCTCATTCGCATAAATAACTCCCTTTTCATAGATTTCTCGACCTTGTTCTGTGAACAACTTAGCCGGAATATGGAAGTTAGATTCAACTGTATCGAGAATTTTAGCCGGATTGTCGATTTTGGTGATTAGGGTCCCAGTCCACAGGTCAATATCCTGGGAGCCATTCATTTTTGACAATGAGAGAGGCCCTCCCATCTTATTTTTATTAAGGACTATAATCGAATGCAGTTCTCGCCAGATAGCTTTGTTAACAGATGCTTTAAGGAGAGATGCTTCTTTATCTTTCTTTAGAATGGATGTAGTTGTGGCTTCTCGAAAAGCTGGATATGGGGGGTATGAAAAACCATTGGCTAGTATGATCTGTTGCTGATTCAGGAGCAATATAGTGCGACTGAGTGGAAGTAATCTTCCTAAATAGGTCTTTGTCATGTTTTGAATTGCTAATTCGTCATGTAGAGAAGAGGGCATTTGTTCCCAAATTGGTTTGCCCCAAAAGCCTTCTCCATATGTGATATCGCTATCTGCTTTAGTTATGAGGTTCAAATAGGTTGTGTGAACCAAGGTTTCTCCACGGATCAACGTATGGATGATATTCCCTGTGCAAGGAGCATGGTTACTACTACCGTTTCCTAGAGTTTCTTCTCCATTCCAGTTGGCCTTACCGATCCTGCCTCCGGGAGAAAAGCACTGGAATGTGAGAAGCATAAGAGTCAGTCGAGCTTTGGAAAAATCTCTTTCTTCTGTAGCGGCGTTATCAAAAAGAGTTGCATTATGTCCTGTAGCTAGAGCCAAATCTAGCTTGCTTGCCGGAGTTTCCTTAGCTTTAGTTTTTTTCGTTTCTTTGTGAATGGCGGAAAGCGTTGTTATTTGCAAAAAACGTTTATTTGCACCAAAAAGCTCAAAACTGTCTTGCCATTTTAGTAAATAGTTTATGGACCTATCGGCCACTAAATTGAAAGAAGCTTCCCATTCCTCATATGTGCTGGGTCCATCAAGTGCGGCTTGGGCAATGCAAACCAATAGACGCATAATGGCAACTCGTTCATGGGGCATTACGCTTAAGTCTCTGATTTTGTGGCCGAGAGCGAAAGCGTCGTGCAGGCTCACTAGGCTTAAGGAGCCATCATCAAAAATTACAGGGATCCAAGGATCAGTCACAAGATTCATCGTCATAGTCCATTTTAAGGTGTTTTTTGGATGGCCTAATGGAGATCCCTTCATCAATATGCCACCTGAGTTCAGAAGAATCATTGCCACCTGGAACTATTACTTTCCCATTGACGATAGCCGCTATGGCGCAATGTCCGTGTACATAATAAGATATCCATTCAGGAGGGTGGTTACAGGCGTCTTTAACACTCCAATATGGAATTTTTACAATGTTTTCGTGGATGATGCGAGCAGCGGAAAAGTCTTTATCGGAAGTATTCACAATTATAGTTGTTCCATAAAGCGGCTCTATTCGGAATTTGCTATCACCGATTTGTTGTATGCTTCGAAGGAGAAGTAGGGAGGCTGTAGGTTGGCCATTCCACCGAGTTTGAATTCCTTCCTCATCAGACTGCGTTATATCACTTTCGACCAGAGTCATTGTATTTGCTATTTCACGTTGCATATCTCTAAATTTCAAGATTTCATTTGCGAATTCCTTCCAAGCTTCTGGTTCTGTAAAGTTTGTGTGTTCGTATGTTTTTTCTAGTAAGGGGCGTATGTCTCGAGGGAGCTGGATTGAAGAAAGGCGTGACCAGATTTCGTAGGTCCTGAGAAGAACATATCTAGCATAAACTTTTCCACTCTTTCCAAGTGAGCTTCTGATCTCTTCGGTCGTGGTCAATTGGCTAGGATTTGGTGAAATAATCCATGCTTCAGGATGAGATAGTGGTCGCTCGTTTTCAGGGCGGACATGTCGCCACAAGCGTCCCAGTCGTTGGAAAAGCATATCTGTTGGCGCTAAATCTGTGACCAGAAAATCGGCGTCGATGTCAACGCTTTGTTCAACAACCTGGGTGGAAACAAGTACGCAGCCATGCGGACGTTTGGTAGAATCCTTGCCTAAAGCATCGATCCATTTCTCTTCCAATTCACTGCGACGCCATTGCGGAAAACGGCTATGGAGCAGCCCGATCTCAGGACCTCCATCTTGATTTTGGCTTTTAAGGAGACTCCAGGCTTCTTGTGCATCATCGACTGTGTTCCGGATCCAAAGAACGCATGCCCCTTTTTTAGCTCTTACTATGCATTCTTTAGCCAGTTCTTCCGAAGAGCACGAAAGGCAGTTAATATTCACAGTTTTATTGGGCGTTGTTTCGATTTCTTCCTCGAACAATCTTCCCTCGACAGCACCTGAGAGAAGAGGATAAGCATTAGAAAGTTTTTCTACCTGAATATTCGCAGCTGCGAAAAGCGTTTTTCGGCGCTGTTCGGTTAAGGTGGCAGAAAGTACTAATACAGTACAGCCCAATTCGAGAAGGCGCTTGATCAAGTGGTCGATCAACGTTCCTGTATAGAGGTCATAAGAATGCACCTCGTCAAGAATGATAACTTTTCCGGCTAGCCCGAATTGCCGCACGAAGAAATGCTTTGCTCTTACGATGCCTAATAGTGCTTGGTCGATAGTCCCTACGCCATATTGAGCAAGAAGTGCTCTCTTCATTGGAGTGAACCAAAAGTTATTGTCCCTATCGCGTTGGCTAAACGTGATTTCCGTACCTTTTAGCCATGAATTGGAGTGGACGAGTCGGAAATTGAGTGGAGAAGAATCAGGATGAATTTTCTTGAGAAATTTCTCGACTCTTTGTGAGATTCGGTTACTGGTTACTTGTGTCGGCAATCCAAAATATAGGCCATGGTGATGTCCCTGTTGGAGCAATTTGTATACGGCAAGTAAGGCCGCTTCAGTCTTACCGCAACCCATGGGCCCTTCAATCAAATAAAATCCAGGTTTAGAAATGAGGCATGAAACAGCTTTTTGTAATGGATATGGGTTTAATTGCGTTCCAGTTACTGTATCTGAAAAAATCGATTCAAAATTAAGTCCCTTTAGAACAGGTCTCGGCGACCAATTAATAGCGGCAAGGCTTTTGTCTGCGCGATCGTGTATTACTGAAAATGTAGGTAAAGATTGCATTCCGTCCAATGGGAAGAGGCTTATGTTTGAGCCTAACCAGTCGGCAACGGTAATAAGACCTGCGACAAACCAACGTGAGTGTTCTGAAGGGGCGTTGAGTCTTTGGAGTAGGCCTAGGGCTGATTCAATTTCATTGAGCAGCTCTTCCCTGAAGGCTCCAAATATTTCTTTGGCAGGCTCTTTTATATCATTAATAGGTGTGGCGCTATTTCGTAATATTTCCCCATGGTGAGCGCCAATTACCACGGCCCATTTCCGGTCTATTTTGTCCTGAAGAAAATACTGGGACATTAGAGCGTGGTTTTCTTCTGATCCTACTAAACTTTTGGCATCAAACTGATTCTGATATTGGGCGAACCATTTAGAGCATTTTTTTTGAAACCCGAGAGTAATTTTGCCGATATCATGCAGAGCGGCTAAAGTTTTGACNNGTCTTCTAGGCATTATTTGGACTAATTTTTCGGTCACAATGCCTACGTTCAGGCAATGGTGGAGGATTGAAATTCCCGGTTGACCATCTTTCGTGGTCTTAGCCCAAAAATCATTTAGATGCATTTCTCTTAGGTCCGGCAATGTTTGTTAGCTCGCTTGCTCCAGAACACATATTGCTT
>PMZB01000074.1 GCA_003170575.1 Chlamydiia bacterium
ATACCCTATAGTAAACTTTTTCCTCACTAAAAGGCATCATGGATTTTTTTACCAATATTTTCTTATCCAACTTACTTTTGAAGAGTGTGCAAAATCTTTCTTCTCTTTTCCCGTTGATAGGAAACTATTGCGAGTGTAATCAACAAGGCAAGGGCGGCAAGTGCGATGCTGTAAGGCGACCAGGCAAGCCGAGGCTGGGGAGGAGTTCCCCATCTTTGCCCAAAGGGCCACAAGATAAAGATAGGACTTCCTTGAATGTTCTCTTCAGGCACTGGTCCGAAATATCTGCAGTCAAGGCTCATGGCAGGATTATCGCCTAGGAGAAGATAGTGGTCTTCAGGGACTCTAAAGCCATAATTTTTGAAAAATTGAACGCCTAATGGGTCTTTGTCCGGTGAGCCATTATCAAGGAAGGCAAAGTAGGAAAAATCTTTGGCTTGCCGAGCCATTTCTTTTTGTTCGAATGTTTTAAGCGTTTCATCCTCTTTGGGAAACACCTCAACACCCATGACAATAAGGCTGCCATCTCGATAGTAAGCAAATCGTATTGGCATCTTCCAGGAAGTGGAAGAATAGCTTTCTGATGAAACGTCTATACCGCAATTAAAAAGAAGAGCAAATTCGCGAGTGGTTTTTGGATAAATGGGATGATTTTTAGGTAAAGTAAACGATGTGCCTCCAAAACCAATCTCAAAGGCTTTTCCATGGTAAAATTCGTAGATCCCGCTTGGTATGGCCTTGTCAAGAGGTATTTCAGTTTTAGAAGTCTCTTCAAAATAGTATCTGTGCATTCGGTTATCTTTAATAACAAGACGAGCTGTGTAAAGCCCGGAAGCCAATCGATCTAGATGATCGGAGTGTAAAGGAATCCATGTTGTAGAAGTTGAAACAAATGAGCTGAAAGCTTGTTGTGCAGGCCTTTTTGGTGGAAGAGTCGGACTGTGGCGTATCTCAAGCCAGGCGACAGCATTTGGATCTGAAACGCCGATCCTGCGTGCTTCTCTTGGTAGCTCCTCAGGAAGTAACATGCGGCAAAGTGCGTAATTTTTTATGCCGTAAAATTCTCCGATCGTGCGCGGAGCATTGTTTTGAGTAAGCAAAGGTGAAAACTCTCTCACAAAAGAATCTTTGTAAGCGATTTTGGATTCAGCTGTACCATCAGGTGTGAGCATGATTTTTCCAATAGTCTTGTTCATGTGCTTAAGGTAGAGGGTTTTTTCTTGGCTAATAGGATTTGCTACCATTTCTACACGCCCTTCAAAGGAAGAAATAAATGGGATAAACTCTCTCCCTTCAAGAGTTGGAATTTGTTTCAGGCGGACAAGAGTCTTTTCGTCTTTAGCCAGGCAAAAAAGATCTCCGCCATAAAAATAGATATAGTCTCCAGGCAGTGCTACGAGCCGTTTAACGTATCTTTTTTTACCAGGGAAAACGCCAAAATACTTTGTGTCTGTGTCAGGAAGGTCTAGACCATCAGTTGTGACGACAACAATATTCCCTCGCTGAACACGATCTGTCGAAAAACTGAAGTGGCTGGTCTGAAAAGGAACATTCAGGCCGAAAATTGATTTTGAGACAAGCACACGATCTCGTTCCTTGAACGTATCGCGCATAGAGCCAGTGGGGATTTCATACAGCTCAAACCATGTCTGCCGGATCACTCCTGCTGCAAGCAGGGCGACCAAAAGTGTTAAAACAAGTTCTCCGAGGTACCATAAAGGGCTTTTTTTATCATGTTCTTTGAGAAAAGCATCTACCCGATCGGCAAAAATGGATGCTTTGTCAAAGTTTTTCTCCTCAATCAAATTGTTGAGCTGCAAGCAATCTGCCTCAAACTCGGGAAAATGATTGTTGCGCTTCCATGCTCGCTCCAAAAAATGAAGAGCTGCGTGTAATCGCTTCTTGATCCAATGCTTTCGTTTCATAGAAAAATTCCTTGTAGGGGATACAGTTTAAATGTGAGAGTGCTTTTCATGCAAAGAATGCCTCAAAAAGAATTTGACGTAATGAGGCAAATATATTAGAAGAGGGAAGATACTGTAAAAAAATTTTACGGAGGTACTATGAAGAGGTTTTTGACGCATGGTGTTTGCCTCGCGTCGTTGTGTTTCTTATATGGAGCAGGACTAGAAGCAAGCGATACTCGGCAAAACAAAGACTGTGAATTGTGTGAACAGGAATGTGGTTGGGATCAGGGCCAGAGCCAGAGCCAGGATCAGGATCAGTACTGTCGTGATGATCATCACAGCAGAGATAGGGATCATCATCGGGATCATGGAAAGCGCGGTCCTCGAGGCGAACCTGGCCCAATTGGACCTCGTGGTCCTCGTGGTCTCCAAGGGATTCCAGGAATTCCAGGGATGCAAGGTTGTCCAGGAAGAGATGGATGTGAAGGCCAGCAAGGGCCTTGCGGTCCCCAAGGTCCAATGGGGCCACAGGGTAGACAAGGACCTGTGGGGCCAAAAGGTCCAGCAGGAGAATCTGCATTCCACATTGTGGGATTTGCATATGGGCCTAAGATTGCAACTCAAGCAACTGTTATTGCAGCACAACTTTTAAATTCTACTCCTCCTTGCCCACAAACTGTCAACCTCCCACTTACAAACGCAATTGTCCCATGTAAGGCTCCATTTACTTTTGTGCCATATGCGTCAGGCGTTGACGGGTATTTCTTGATCAAATGTTCAGGAAAATATCTTTTGCAGTATGGCCTTACAGGTGTGCCGAGCGTTGATTTGGTAGAGGACATGCTTGCCTTAGCTTCGATATCAGGCAGCACTTTAGTTGCAAATCCAGATGGCCCAGATGCAGCTGCCTGGATTGCGATTAAAGTACGAAGATGTGGTTGCTATGTTGAAGAGACAATAGGTGCTGTTCCCTTGGTGTTGAGCTGGACCAGAAATAGTGAAATTATCACTCTTCCTGGATCAGTTGACCCTGGTGCTCTTCCAAGCAAGACTTTAGTTACAGGATTTGGGCAAATGGCTCTTGATCTTCAAGCTGGAGACCAAGTTTCTTTGCAAATTTTCCTTGCAACAACAAATGCCACCAACCAACCATTCGACCTCCTTTACATAGATGCCACCAATATAACGTATCCACCGCCACCCTGTTCTGGAACTGGTGTTGCTCGCGGTCCCACACTTACTATCGAGAAAATGTTGCAAAATAAAGGCTGCAATCCTTGTCCCCCACCATGTGAGGAAGAATGCAGCTATGAGGAGCAATCCCCTTGTCAGGGTCAGTGCAATGAGTGCGACGATTCTTGGCAACGCAATGACAATGATGGATCCGGTTGGGAATAAGATGGATTTTAATATGACGAAAGTTTTTGTGGAGGAGTTATGAGGAAATCGCTACAGAGTTTTTGTGTTTTGTCTCTCTGTTTCCTGTTTACAACAGGGCTTCAGGCAGGTGAAGGAGTTTCAAGGACATTGCCAAAAACTAAAGGTATAGTAGAAAAAGGTTGTGAAAGAGGTCCTCGGGGACATAGAGGATCTTCAGGGTATGATGGCAGGGATGGACTAATAGGTCTACCAGGCTATATTGGCCCCCCCGGAGAGCAAGGACCTCAGGGAATGCAGGGGAATCCAGGCATGCCAGGATGTCCAGGGCGTGATGGAAAGGATGGCCAAAATGGAGCTCCAGGGCCTCGAGGCTGTCCTGGGCCAATGGGGCCTCCTGGACCAATGGGACGTCATGGATGTCCTGGTCCACGAGGATGTGAAGGCCCAAGAGGGCATGTAGGGCCAACTGGAGGGACAGGGGCGACAGGGGCTGGGGTTACAGGAGCAACAGGGACCACAGGGGCCACTGGGGCAACAGGGTCTACAGGGCCTACAGGACCTACAGGGGCTGGGACTACTGGGGCGACAGGGGCAACAGGGTCTACAGGGTTTACAGGACCTACAGGGGCTGGGTCAACAGGGCCTACAGGGCCTACAGGGGATACTGGTGCCAATCTTATCGGTGCTGCATTTGGGCCGGCGATACAGGACGAGGTGGTAAGTATTTCTTCACAAGCTTTTAGTTCAACCGCAACTACACAGACTGCGCCCCTACTCCATCCTTTTGTACCATCTGGTGCGCCATTTACATTTGCATCTAATGCGTTTACTATCACTGCTGCAGGACCTTACCATTTAGAGTATGGTCTTGTTGGGGTACCAAATGCAGCATTATCAACAGAACTACGAGCGACTCTTACCGCGGCTACTCCCCCAACTGTTGCTTTGTGGATTGCTATACGGGTTCAACGATCAGGAGGAGCAACCGCATACTATGGAGCAGTTCCATTATCTTTAACATTGACAAGAAACACTGATATTTTTACGGGGTTGAGTCAAGATATCTGTGCAGGATTTGGTCAGATAGATATCAACTTAAACCAAGGAGATGTTGTAACTTTAGAGATTTTCCTCGCATCAGCTAGTCCTACCAATGAAAGCTTGGAGATCTCTAGCACCAACATTACATATCCATCACTTAATACTTCACTTGCTTCTCAAATTGCTCGTGGACCGACACTCCTTATTCAAAGTATAGGACTGCCTTCATAAATATGAGGGGGAGGGATTTTTCCTCCCCCTTTTTTTTATTGAAAAAATTGTACGCAAATGTATGCGTTATCTAGCAGGCTTACCTTCCAATTCTGTGCAAAATGTGTCTAGAAGAAGTGCAAAACTT
>PMZB01000200.1 GCA_003170575.1 Chlamydiia bacterium
CCGACTGCCGTTTTTAGGTTTATCGATCCTTCCTCTCTAGCCCCCAACTCTTCCCACGAACCAATAATTTTCACAAGCCTTTTGGCTATGTATCATTTGGGTACGTAAGAACTATTTGTGTGCCTAAGCAGCATAGACACAGTTTGTCGTAAGTTTTTCCGAGGCACGATAGCATCGATCATGCCATGCTGCAACAAAAATTCTGACTGCTGGGCGCCTGCTGGCAAAGGCTTGCCTAAGATTTGCTCGATCACACGCGGCCCGGCAAAACAGATAAGAGCATTCGGTTCAGCAATAAGAATATCTCCCAATGAAGCAAAAGAAGCTGTTACTCCACCGGTGGTGGGGTTTGTCAGTATGGAGATATAAAGAAGTCCGGCTTCATGTAACTTGGCAAGCGCTCCGCTTGTCTTTGCCATTTGCATAAGAGAAAGAATGGATTCTTGCATGCGAGCACCGCCTGATGTTGATACAACAACAAGAGGAAGCTTTTCTTTGATCGCATACTCGATAAGCAGCGTCAGCCTCTCTCCCACAACAGATCCCATGGACCCACCCATAAAGGTAAAATCAAGTACGCCCAGAGCAAACGATACTCCGTCAAGAGAGGCTTTGCCTGTGATCAGCGCATCATCCCGCTTGCTTTTTTCCTTTGCAGATTTTAATCGGTCTTTATAGGGCTCAGTGTCAACAAAATTAAGCACATCTTCGGGAAAGATATTTGAAAAAAGCTCTTGAAACTCATCTGTGAGAAGGCGAATCCGATCTTCAACAGACAATCGATAATGGTAGGAGCATTTAGGACAGCAGTTAAGATTCGCAGTTAATTCATTCGCATGAATAAGCTCATTACAATGAGTGCATTTTAGCCAACCGCTAAAACTATCTTTTTTTGTCGAAGAAATCTTTATTTTTGGCTTTTTACCAAATAGACCCACTGAAATCTCCCCTCAGTTCATCCCTTTCAAATAACTGAAAAAAATCAACCACAGAGACCACAGAGAGAATACAATTTTTTCCTTCTCTGTGCGCTCTGTGATCTCTGTGGTAAAATAATTTTTACAATCCTTTGCTTAACTTTCAGTCAAAGCACGCACACGGGCACGAAACAATTTTAAAACACACTCTTTAAAAGAATTCGGGGTAGGGGGATTTGAACCCCCGGCCTCTTCGTCCCGAACGAAGCGCGCTAGCCAAGCTGCGCTACACCCCGAAAGTTTAGGAGGTATTCCCATTGTGCTTTTTGAGGATAGAGATGGATCTTTCTGCCCAACTTCCCCAATGATTCCTCACTCATATTGCTGCGAATATGGGCTTCGTCATCATTGGGTAATTCGGGCTAGAAATTCCCATCTTCTCCTCTAAAAATCACAACGTGAATACCTCCTTCTCATGGTAAGAGCTTTGGAAGATAAGGCGATATCATGGCCTTACGGGAATTGATAGCGCCCGCCTTAAAGTGCATTATAGCAAAGGAAGGCCCTGTTTGCATAGACTTAAGCGTAAGGGTTGCTTTGGGAAAATTTTGACGAAACAGTTCTGCTCGCTCTTCAGCAAGTGGCCCAGTGAGCTCCACCTCAATAGGCAACCCTTTGATGTCAGGAGAGCTCTGGAAATTATTGAGAAACCATATCAAGTGTTGCTCTGGCACCCCGCCTTTTGGAGTCCAGATCCATAGTTCATCTTCATGTAACCATATCCCTTCTGTCCCAGAAAACACTTCTTCTTCCCCAGGAACTGTTGTCATCATCTGAATGAAGAGATCAATGTGCGGCCGTGCAGTGAAAATGGCTTCTGCTCCTTTTTGCCAACAGCTCAGGAGGGTGTCCCGATTTTTTTGGAAGGTCTGGATATTTTGAAGAAACAGTTTTGTCTGCCCTACACGACTGCACCCATTTTGCTCTTTGGTATCAACGAAAAGGGTTGAGGGTCTTTCATGGATTGCTTCTATAAGTGCCGCTTCAACTTCTTTCTGTCGATATTTGTAGAGTGATGAATAGATAGAATGCAGATCTTTATTTCGAACAAGTACTTGAGCAGCATTTTTTGTAAAGTGCTGATTATTAGGTACATCTTTGAAAGAAACGGCTTCCTCAGCATCATTCTCGATGAGTACCTTCATTCTATCAAGAAGGCTTTTCATACAAAGCACATCTCGTCGAGACACCCGCGTGAGTAGATCCGTATCATCGATAATGCCGTAGATATAGGAAAAGTATTCGGAAAGCTCCCTAATCTTATCGACAAAATACCCCTCTGAAGTCAGTTGAGGGGCGCTATATTTGGTGTTAATTTTAAGAGCTTGCTCGGCAATAAGCGTATTGCTCGACTGTACGTCTCCTAAGATAAGTGTAGGGGGAGTTGTGGTCTGAATACGTGTTTTGTGGTGGTCAACAATGCTTATGACTTCTATGTAGGAAGCCATTTTCGTTTCTTCAACACTGCTAAAATCCCTGAAAGATGCAGTGCCAAGAACAGCTTTTTTAAGATCATCTGCACTCACAAGGCCCAGAGGAAACCATTTTCCATCGGCCTCTTGAGACATAACGGTAATATGATCCTGATGCCCTATCTTGTTTCGCATCTCGTCCACATCGCTTTTAAGAGTGACAAAGATCGTATGAAACTCCAAAACTTTTTCCTTGATCACAAGAAGATGTTCGATCATTCCGCCCTTATTCCGAGTCACAGCAACAGCATCCTTGAGCCCACTCAAAACATATTCAAAAGCCTTTGCTGCGTGAACTCTATCAGCCTTCAGCATACCTGAAGCATCATACAGAACTGGAGCTGTGAGTGCGTAGCACCGTTTAAAAAATTCAACAAAATGGCTCGAGAACATTGTGTCGCACTGGATCAAGAGCTCTTTAAACGAGTTTCCAATACCCTCTGATAGAGATAATACTTTCTGGAAATAGTCAGAGAGCAACTGCTTGGATCGCACAGGAAGTTCTTTTACTGCCCCACAATCTTGTATGGGGGTGTCCAGCAGCTTTTCATATGAGTGAGCAACCTCTTCAACTGTTGCTTTCTCTTTTGCAAGAACATGAATCATTCCTGAGAGACAGTGCCTTTCAAACCAGCGCAAGCAGTTAGAAAATCCTGCAACTACTTGTCGAACAGCTTCTGCGTCCTGGCTTCTCCATTCACCCTTATACAGGCCTTCCTCGTCCACAATAACAACAACTTGGTCTTTTGAGTGGTCAATCGTGTCTGCTCGTACTGTTCCTGATATCTTCTGAAACTCTCTTTTTGTCAAAAGATCAAGCGCGCATATAGTCATTGTTGGAAGAGGTCGGACAAGTTGACTAAACACCTGATCCCCAAAAAGGCGGTGAAAAAATAAGCGAAGGTTGCCGTCACTTAATCCTGCAGGCAAACTCCACTGATGCGTTCCTTCTGCCAGACGACACCCAAAAGCATCAGCCCAGCCCCAAAAAGATCCTACAGTTGAGTCAACGTCAGGGGAAAGGTGTGCAGCTACAAAGTGAGATCCAGGGAAAAGCTTCCCGCTTCCAACGGGAAAGAAAACCTGATATTCATCCCTAGGAATATATCTACCAATGATTTTGCCTCGAACAGAAAGCATTTCCTCAAACGAGAGTCCGCTAAAATGGTTGAGCCAAAATTCAAACAAGAGAAGGGTGTATGAATCCTCAAAAAGGCTCTCTCGATTGATAGCGGCGATGAATTCAAGGACCGCGCCAAGAAGAAACGCTGGCGGCTCATACTCCTGAATCAACCGTAGAAGCTCTTTTGAAACAAGTTTTGTTTTTTTTCTAGCCCCAAGCCTGCAGAATGCAGGCTCCTTGAACTGAAGCAACGCCTCTTCAAGGCCTGGGAATTTCGCGAGTTGAAGAACATGTTCTCCCAAAAGTCGTTTACGAGAAGCAAGGGAGTTTTGATCCATAAAGATACCTAAGTAAACGGACTGAGTAGGACTCGAACCTACGACCACCGGCTTAGAAGGCAGGTGCTCTATCCACTGAGCTATCAGTCCAAATAAAAACTCTATAGAACCGAGTTACTAGGGTACATTTTTGGCTCTGTTCTTCGCAAGAGTGGATCTAAAGGTCTGATTTTTCTTGAAAAACATTGCTTAATGAGCCTATATTTGCATTTAGTACGACTAAACGCAAAGGTGGCTGCACATGGTAAGGAGAGAGTATTGGATAAAAAAGCTTGAAAAAGCTTGGGAAAAGCGTTCTATCATTTGGTTGGCAGGCGTAAGGCGCGTGGGCAAAACTTGGTTATGTCAGAGTTTGGATAATATTGAATATTTTGATTGTGAATTGCCACGAATTCGCAGAACGATGGAGGACCCAGAAGAATTTTTGCGAAGGGCCGAAGGAAAAAGAATCGTCCTGGATGAAATTCATCGTTTAGATAATCCTGCAGAGTTACTTAAAATTGCGGCCGATCATTATCCAACAGCGAAAATTGTAGCAACGGGCTCTTCAACATTGGGAGCTTCCAAAAAGTTCCGTGACACTCTAACCGGAAGAAAGATAAGAATACATCTTACTCCTATGCTGCTTCGCGAACTTAAAGATTTTGATACCAACGATTTGCCTTATAGGATATTGCATGGAGGCCTTCCTCCATTTTTTCTTGAAAAGAAGCTTCCGGAAACGGATTTTCAGGAATGGCTGTCTTCCTATTGGGCTAAGGATGTACAGGAGTTGTTTCGCATAGAAAAACAACCTTCCTTCATAAAGTTTACAGAACTTGTCATGGCACAAAGCGGGAGTATGTTTGAAGCCACCCGATTTGCCAGTCCTTGTGAAGTAAGCCGGACGACTATTAGCAATTATCTTTCTGTTCTTGAAGCTACCTATGTAGCATATGTGATTCGTCCTTTTAGTACGAAGGCCTCTTCGGAAATTATTTCATCCCCCAAAGTTTTCGGATTTGATACTGGTTTTATCTGTCATTGTAGAGGCTGGTTAAGTTTGCGACGTGAAGATTTGGGCCACTTATGGGAGCATATCGTTTTAAATGATCTTAAAGGAGAATTTCAAGAAATAAAGGTTAACTATTGGCGAGATAAACAGGGTCATGAGATTGACTTTGTATTGGCTGATAAAGAGAAGCGCCCTATTACTATCGAATGTAAGTGGAGCGCATCAAAATTTGATCCGTCTAATCTTAAAATCTTCCGTGGACATTATCCAAAGGGAGAAAATTTTGTTGTTGCGACGGATGTCGATCGAAGTTATCAACGAGATTATGATGGTATCAAAGTATCGTTTGTTTCTTTGCAGGGATTACTGGAGTCTCTCTAACCACTTCCAACAAGGATTCCGCTCCTAAACATTGATCAACTGCCGTTTTTAGGATGATGTGCCTATTTTAGAAAAATAAAACCATGCCCAGTAAATTGATAGAGGGGGGCGTTTCTTTATAGAAAGGAGGATCATAAGCACATAGAGAAGTACATTAGGTAAAAGAAGACTCTCTAGAAACTCCTGTTTGTTGAGCTAATGCTTGAATATATCGCAATCGCACTGGTATAAAAGGATGCTCCAAACCAGAGCGGAAAAAAACAAGCGAATAACCTACCACCCTAGATGCCAAACTGAATTCCTTCTCTTCTTTATCCATTCGTTTGAAAAATGTCATCGCTCCTAGTTTCCCCTCGTTTGAGCAAGCTATGAAAGCCTCTTTATCTGCTCTCATTTCTTGAAATTGTTCAAAAATTGAACGTGTAACTCTCGTTGCCAGCCAGGCAAGTCCCATGCCCGCTAATTGAATGAATGGACTTGCTGTCGATGTAAATCGTACAACCAAAGCATAACCCGCAAGTAGCTCTGGTAACAGTGAGAATTTAACATAAAAACCTGTTCTACTATCTCTATTTTTGATATGCCGAAGTTCATGTAATAGTATAAATTCCCTTTCGCCTGGTGTGCATGAGGAAAGGGAAGATAGATTCACCGTTATATGCGAACGTTCCTTAACCCAAGGGAATTGCCCTGAACTGGATGAACAATACTCATAGGGCGTTTTACTTTCTTTCACCTCTATAGATTCTGAAACACCTAATCGTTCTTTTAATTTATCGACGGCTTGGGTCACACTCCCC
>PMZB01000125.1 GCA_003170575.1 Chlamydiia bacterium
AAATAAAGGAGTTTTATATGTCACAAATTTTACCAATGGGTCAGGTCCAATGCGACTTGAATCCAACCCTCCTCTCTCCAGAGGAGCTTGTTCAAGGTCTTTATTCAAGGCAGGGCCAGATGAACGTCGTTTTTTGGTATGAAGGAAAATTTGGGTTGCCTAAAGAGGGAGCTGAGTTTATGAAAACAAGGATTTTCCAGCCACTTCTTAAAAGGCCAGAAACAGAAGTAGATCTCTATTCTCTGAAAGCATGGTCTTTTAAATTTAATGTGCAAGACATGTGGCCTTCAGAGATTGAATCAATGATCAATCAGGCAAAAAAGGTAGCTCTCCAGTCCTTTTCTTCTGATGCGTTCTTCAAGTATTGCAAGGAGGTGCAAAGAGAAAGCGGCCTTTATAAGTTTATGAGCGAGTCTCTTCCTCAGAAAAACTGGCTTTTTGAGCTTTCTGCAGCCAGAGAGCGGCGGCAAAAAACGGTAGGAGACATTTTTGGCGGAACTCCTTCTCTTCTAGAATGCCTCTACAAAAAGGATCTGAGCGAAGCATATTCAGCTATGCAGTATGTAGAAAGCTATTTTCTTGTGAGAAAACTAGTTGAAAAAGGCTTGAGCCTAGGCCAGAAGAAGTTTCAGATTGTATTTGCTCTTCCCAATGATGAAAGCAAGTACTACAAGGACTTCTCCGAGGAAGTTAAGAATATGCTTTCAGCGGAGTTTGGTGACAGATTGAACGATAGTGCTGTAACCATTTCGTTTCTGTTTTTTGCTTATGGGGGAAGCCTTGAGGCACGTCCCTACTTAGGCAAAACCATCTCGAAACCAAGAGAACTCAAGCAGGTAATTTCAGACCTGACATCGCTTGTGTGAACTAAGAGGAGGGGGAATCCCTCCTCTTTCAATGAGACAAGCCTACAAAGTAGCGCCAACCATTTCTTTTGCAGGTTTCTTTTCTTCAACATCCATCGTTTTTCGTATGGAGAATTCTGCTTGTTTGCCTAAATTCCACTGTTGAACGGGTCGAAGATAGCCTACAACGCGAGAATACACTTCACTGTTTTCGCCGCAGTGGGGGCAGGTAGGATGCTCGCCTGCAATATATCCGTGAGATGAGCATACGGAGAAGGTAGGTGTGAGGGTGAAATAGGGGAGGTGATAGTTCTCGCAGATTTTTCGCACGAGATTTTTGGTAGCCAGAGAATCATTCATTCGCTCGCCCAGGAAGTTGTGGATGACTGTGCCGCCTGTGTATTTGGTTTGCAGCTCATCCTGCAGGTCAAGAGCTTCGAAAAGATCATTGGTGTAATTGACTGGAAGGTGTGTGGAGTTTGTATAGAAGGGATGCGAGCCTTTTTCCACATCTTCTTGGTTTGCAACAATGATGTCAGGGAATTTCTTTTTGTCCATGATCGCGAATCTATAGGTCGTTCCCTCTCCAGGAGTTGCCTCAAGGTTATAAAGATTGTTTGTTTCTTCTTGGAATCGAGTAATTTTGTCGCGCATAAAGTCCAGCACTTCTACGGCAAAGCTCTGGCCTTCAGGGGAAGAGATAGGTAGCCCAAGCAGGTTAAGGCATGCTTCATTCATGCCCAAGAGGCCAATAGTTGAGAAGTGGTTGTCCCATAACCGGCCTGTTTTCTCTTTCATCTTGCGAAGATAGAATTTTGTGTAGGGATACAGGTTTTGATTGGATACTTCCTCCAAAAACTTTCTCTTTACCTCGAGGCTTTCTTTGACCACTTCCATGAGGTTTCCGAGGTTTTCCAAGAAAAGCTCTTTTGTTTTCGATGTGTAGCCAAGGCGTGGAAGGTTAATGGTGACAACACCGATAGATCCTGTCATTGGGTTGGCGCCAAAAAGCCCGCCGCCTCGCTTTTGCAGTTTTCTGTTATCCAGGCGAAGCCGGCAGCACATGGACCGAGCATCTTCTGGTTTCATGTCAGAGTTGATAAAGTTTGAAAAGTAGGGGATGCCATACTTTGCTGTCATCTCCCAAAGGCCATTAAGCTCCGGGTTGTCCCAGTTGAAGTTTTTTGTAATGTTGTATGTTGGAATGGGGAAAGTAAACACGCGCCCCACGCCATCGCCTTCTGTCATGACCTCAAAGAAGGCCTTATTGAACATCGTCATCTCTTTCTGAAACTCTTTGTACGTTTCATTTTGAGGCTCTCCTCCAATGATCACAGGCATATCTGCAAAGTGATCGGGAACATTAAGGTCCATGGTGACGTTTGTGAAGGGGGTTTGGAAGCCCACACGGGTTGGCACGTTAATATTGAAGATAAATTCCTGCATCGCTTGCTTGACTTGGCTGTAGGTGAGGTTGTCGTAGCGGATAAAGGGCGCAAGCAGCGTGTCAAAGTTAGAAAANNTGGCCAAGAGCTGTTCTGAAATGTTTTGGAGGTTTGCTTTGAACCTTTCCAAAAACTCCGCGGAAACCAGTTGTGATAAGATCCTGAAGATCCCATCCTACACAGTATACAGAAAGTATGCCAAGATCATGAATATGCACTTCTCCCTCGGCATGGGCTTTTCGTACCTGTGGGGAGTAGATTTTATTGAGCCAATAGATCTTTGAAGTTTCTGAGGCAATGTAGTTNNAGGGAGTAGGCCATGTTGCTATTTTCGAAAACTTTCCAATCAAGCTGGCGAATATAGCTATCAATAAGGTCTATGCCTGCTTGGGAAACAATTTCGCGCACCTTAGCGTGCTGGTCTCTATATATAATGTATGCCTTAGCTGTTTTTTTGTAGGGGGAGGAGAGAAGTACTTCTTCTACCGTGTCTTGAATCTCTTCAACAGTTGGGGCTTTTGTTTTTAACTTCTGTTTGGCTACTTGGACGACGTATTCTGCCAAGGTTTTTGCCACTTCCGCATCAAACTCGGCTGAGGCTTTTCCTGCTTTTTCAAGCGCCACAGCTATTTTTTGCAGATCAAATGGCACAACCTTGCCATCTCTTTTTTTGATNNCGAAAGAGAAAGAGCTCGAGGCTATGTCTAGAGCTACTTTTTTGCGGAACCGTTCCACACTGATCTTCCCCATTTTTTCTTTATCTAATTCAAACAGTACCTTTTTTTAATCTGGATGTCAAGATC
>PMZB01000023.1 GCA_003170575.1 Chlamydiia bacterium
CAACTATATGTCTGATTCTAAGAACGCACCCAAGGGTGTTAAGGAACAGATAAAAGAATACAAGAAACCCGGAGAGTTACAGCCTGAATGGGAAGAAGCATTAAAGACTATTCCTAAAAAATCTATGGGTACTCTTCCTGACGGCAGAGAAGTCTTTATTGTTAGCGGAACAGAATTAAGAGATAAGGTATATACAAATTGGACAGAAGGTGGAAACGATTCAGCCTATCCGTGGATGCCCAAAAATGAACTATGGATTGAGGACGTTGAAAGTGCAAAAGATAAGATTGCAGACTTGCTCCATGAGGCTTTTGAGCAGAAAGCTATGCAAGAGAAAGGCATAAGTTATGACGAGGCACATGAGAAATATGGATTACCCGCAGAGAGAAAGTTCAGAGCCACGGGAAAAATACCAAAGGGGTTTGAAGACCTTGCAGAAGAAGTTGCGAAAGTCCCCGCAGAACCATTGCCAAATAATGAGCAAAATACAAGCGAAAACCAAGCAAAAGACGAAGGCAATCCTAATGGCAATACAAATCCTCTATCGGGAGGAGATTTTGGCTCTAAACCGCCAAAATCAAACCAAATCATAGAGAACGAAGATAATCAACACGAAAAGTCTTTACTCAATAGGATAAAAGATGCAAATAACTACAAAGAATTTGCAAAAGAGATTGAGAAAAAAGGTTTGACCTACGAAAGTATATCTAATGATGCCACAACAGCAGAGGTAGATGCTATGATTGCTTCTAAAGGACTAAGACAGTCAGAAGCAGATATTCGAAATGATACTCTTAGTATCCCTGATAGGATTCGTTCTATGGGTGCTATACAGATAATGGATAAGTATAGACAACTTGCACAAGAAGCAGAGACACCCGAAGAAAAACAACACTACATACAAAAGACCGTAGACCTTGCAGATTGGATTGATAAGAAAGGAAGGGATTGGGGACAAGCTATACAAGCACTCGCCTCGCAGAGAGTACACGAGATTCTAACATCCGAAATGCACATTCTTCAGGCGAAGAAGATGGTAGAGAAACAACGCCAAAAGTTAGTTGAAAAAAATCAAGATGATATTGATGCCAAAGAGCAAGAGATAAAAGACATTAATAAGAATGCGGTAGATCAGGTTATCAACTCAAAGGAATATCAGGACTTAAAAAACAGGGTAGCGGAACTTGAAAAGAAGATTGCGGAACAACCCAAGATACCTAAAGACTACAAGAAACTCATAAAACAAGAACAGGAGTTTAGAAAACCACATTGGGATGCACTGAAAGATTCGTTTAAGAAACCAGGATCGTCCTTATCAGGAAGCGTTATTCCGTTAAGTGTAGAACAAGTTAATGAAATAGCTACTATCATTGGTTCTTACGCAAGAGAGGGTGTTACAAGAGCAGAAGAAATATTAGATAGGTTTAAAAAAGATTTTCTTGCTAATACAGGACAAGACCTCGATGATGACAAAGCAAAAGCATGGATTGACCAAGCACAAAAGGTAAATGAAGAAAGAGAAAACAAAAAACAGAATCCCGATAATGTCGATCAGATAGTAAGAAATCACTATACAAATCCAGATGATGCAGGACGTGATCTCAAACAGAAGTTGATTGAAGATGGTCTTTTGGATGATGATAATGCGAAGAAGATAGCCGATAAGGTAGATAGTAAATTCACAGAGATAGCCACTCCGCTAAAGAAGAAAATATTACCAAAAGGAGAAAAAAGAGCAGAAAAACTGATAGAACTCACAAAAGAGGGTGGATGGAACGCAAAGGATTTTCAGGAGGCGTATGGTGATATGCTCGGATGGCCGAAGTTGACAGATGAAAACCTCAAAGAGATAACACGATTAGCTGATTTGGTTGACAAAACACCCAAAGGCAGAAGAAAAAATGAAAGGGTTCAGGACTTACTTGATTATGAGGCAAAGGCTATTAAGGGTATTGATTACGGAGAAGTAGCAAACGCTTCATGGTATGGGTCTGTTCTTTCGGGGCCATATACACATTTAAAAAAACTGGAATCAGAATTTACCACGACAGCACTTGAGGCAGCCACGTCTATGGTTTATAGCATCAAACATCCTTTTGATATTCCAAAGCTCTTACACGCACTTAATCTTGGTAGGGGGCATGGATTTTATGAGGGACTTCATGTATTAAAAACAGGTTATACTCCCGCCAATACAGGGATGGAAACCAATGAAAGGAATGTACTTGAACTTATAAACTCTCCAATAAAATATGTGTCACGTTTCTTTACGGCAGTACAACAATGGAACGCAGGTGGTTTAAGAGAACAACGTGCAACCGAATTGGCAATAGCCAAAGCAAGGGCAATGAGACCTGATGCCACAGAACCAAGTCAGGATGACTGGGGACGTGCATGGGATATATTAGGTAAAACAAAAGAGAAACAAGCACAATATCAACAGCAAGCAACAGCCGAAGGATTGACAGGGAGGGATTATAAGCAACGGGTATGGGAATTAATGGAAATGAATCGTCCTGAAGATATACAGGAAGAATCAAATAAGTTTGCAGCAAGGGGTACGTACATGGGGCCACCCGAAGGATTACTTGGCATGTTTGCGCATAAGATAGGGCAAATGACCACGGCAGGTAGCGGAACTGTCCATATACCAATACCAAAAACTAATAAAACAATTGATTACACATTCTACCCCTTAAAAAGAATAGTTGGTTTTACTAAGGTATTGGCAAATCTCGGTAATCAGATGCTTGATTATTCCCTGATTCCGTCAGCAAGTCGTGTAATTACAGGGAGCATGGGATTTTCAGGGATGGAAAAACATCAATATTCAAAGCAATATTATAGAAAATTCACTCCTGAAGAAAGAACGAAACAGGCGATAAAATGTGGATTGGGGATAGCAACTACCGCAGCTATATGGGGATTGACACAGTTAAAAGATAAAGACGGAAAATCACTAGTTGAGATAACTGCTAATGGATATGGGAAAAAAGGATTGGGATATGATAAACGCAATGATGATTTAAAGAAACTCGGTTGGCAACCGCATTCGATAAGGATAGGAGATCATTGGTATAGTTACCAACACAATCCCCTTGCTTTAGCCATTGCACCGTTGGGATATTTTGATGATCTTTCCCAATATCACAAAGATGATTCCATGGATGACAAGACTGCACTTAAGATTGTAAAAGCGTATAGCGGATCGCTAAGTACTATCTTTTCGGCTCCTTATATACAGGGATTAAATGGTTTCTTTGATGTTGCCTCCAAGGGAAATCCCGAAAGTATATTACAGTTCTTTGGCAATATTGGATCTTCAATGGGTAAAAGTATTGTAGAGCCTAAGTTGATTGAACAAGCCATACAGACTATTGATAACTTATCGGATGCTTCAGAGAAAACATCAACATCATGGGATGCTCAAATA
>PMZB01000142.1 GCA_003170575.1 Chlamydiia bacterium
TTCCAGTTGCTGGGTTGCTTTGTTAATAGCTATGCTGACTTTGGGGAGCTGTTCAAAAATCCAAAAGGCCTGATCCACATCTTGTTCTAGTGTAAGAGCTGGTTTGCCATGGTCTTTATACTTGTTAAAAGTTTCGACTGGAACTGTATTGACCGTGTTAGGACCAATAAGGGCTTCTACAAATTTGACATCACTATATGCAGGATTTTTTGTGCTTGTGCTTGCCCACAATAACCGTTGCGCTCTGGCGCCTTTGTCGAAAAAAGGTTTAAACTTTTCTGGAGAAAAAAGCACCTTGTATATCTGATACGCAATCTTTGCTGAGGCAATAGCAATTCTTCCATGCAATTTTTTTGCAAGCTCTGCTTTCTCTCCTCCTTGCTTGATGAGAGACTCCAGTACTGGATCAAGCAGAACATCAATCCTACTTAAGAAGAAGCTTGCGACTGATGCGATATTCTTCAGCGGCAGCCCTTGCTCTACTCGGCGTTGCAGGCCTGCGAGGAATGCTGCAGCAACCTCTTTGTATCGGCCTAATCCGAAGAGGAGTGTGACGTTGACATTAATCCCTTCAGAGATAAGCTGCGTAATTGCAGGAAGGCCTTGCAAGGTTGCAGGGACCTTGACGAATATATTTGGCCGATTGATTTGCTTCCACAATCTACGAGCCTCTTCAATTGTGCTCTCAGTGTCATGAGCAAGATGAGGATTTACTTCGATGCTCACCATTCCATCAACACCATCTGTGCGGTTATACACTGGCCGAAATTCATCTGCAGCCATCTGCACATCTTGCTGGCTTAATGTTTGGTAGATCTCATCAACATTTTTCCCTTCGTTGACTAATTTTCGAATGGCGGCATCATAGTCATGGCTTTCAACAATAGCCTTCTCGAAGATAGAGGGATTGGATGTCATTCCCTTCAGCCTATCTTGAGTAATCATCTTCTTAAGAGCACCGCTTGTAATCAAGCTGCGCTGGATATAATCCAACCAAAGGGATTGACCAAATTGTCCAAGCAGAACGCATGGATTCGCTGTCATACAGATTCCTTTTGTTTTGAGGTTTTTAGGAGGGAAAGAGCTTTGTCGCAGATATTCTTGACTGTGAATCCATATTCTTGCATCAAAGTTGCTCCAGGAGCTGATGCGCCAAATGTAGATATTCCGATCACCCCTCCCTGAGGCCCCACATACCGATCCCAGCCTTGTGCAGATCCTGCTTCCACGGCGAGGCGAGCAGTGATACCAGGAGGAAATACATTTTCTTTATATTCTGTGTCTTGTGCTTCAAAAAGCTCCCAGCTTGGCATGGATACACAACGCACACTGATGCCTTGCTTTTGAAGCACAGTTTGAGCTTGAAGGATCAGATGCACTTCAGAGCCGCTTGCAATGAGGAGAATAGAGATGCCTGTGTCAGGGGCATCAGAGAGGATATAGGCGCCTTTGCGGACCCCCTCAGATGATGCATAAATAGATCTATTAAGTGTGGGTACAGCTTGCCTTGTCAAGACAAGAGCCACAGGCCGATTTTTTGCTTCGATTGCGATCTGCCACGCAACAGATGTCTCATTAGCATCAGCTGGACGAAGAACCAAGAGCCGTGGGATAGCGCGCAAGCTTGGTAGTTGTTCCACAGGCTGATGTGTGGGGCCATCTTCACCAAGGCCAATGCTGTCATGGGTAAATACATAGATGACGTGAAGATTCATCAGGGCGGCAAGACGAATGGTAGGGCGCATATAATCAGAGAAAATAAGGAAGGTTGCAGCAAAGGGGATCATTCCCTTAAATGTTGCTATCCCATTTGTAATTGCCCCCATAGCATGTTCACGAACACCATAGTAAAGATTTCTGCCTTCATAACTCCAGACGCCTGGTGCAGCGCCTTGCATATCTCCAAATTGAGTAGCAGGGCTTTCAAAGCATCCCTGCCCCTTCAATTCTGTATATGTAGAGGTGTTGAGGTCACCAGAGCCTCCTATGATCCCAGGCAGCTTTTGGCAGATGCTGTTAAGAACCTTGCCGCCTGCATCACGAGTTGCTATTCCCTTTTTATCTTCCGGAAAAACAGGGATGTCTTTATTCCACCCCAGAGGAAGCTCATCTTTCATCAAGAGTTCAAGCTCTTTTGCTTCTTGAGGATAATGCTTTTTATACCCTTCTAAGAGCGTATTCCATTTTTGTTCTTCTGCATTGCCTTTTGTCTTAACTTTGCGAAAGTGCGCTTGCGCTTCCTCGGGGATATAGAATGTTTTATCTACAGGCCAGCCTAGAGCTTTTTTTGTACTTTTAACTTCTTCTTCACCCAAGGGCGACCCATGAGCTTCAAACGTATCCTGCTTATGCGGCGAGCCATACCCAATATGGGTTCTCACTGAAATGAGCGAAGGTTTTGATTGTTCTTCTTGTGCTGCATCGATTGCGTGATCAATGGCTGCAAGATCATTGCCATCCTCAACTACTTGTGTGTGCCACCCCAGTGCATCAAACCTCTTCACAACAGCCTCGGTGAAGGAAAGTTGCGTCGAAGCAGAAAGAGTAATATGGTTGTTGTCGTAGAGATAGATCAACTTGCCCAAATGTAAGTGTCCGGCAAGGGAAGCTGCCTCTGCTGCAACTCCTTCCATCAGATCTCCATCGCTCACAATGCCGTACGTATAGTGGTCAAATAATGGGAAACCAGGCCGGTTGTATCTTGCGGCAAGATAGCGTTCTGCAATTGCCATGCCAACGCCATTGCCAAAGCCTTGCCCAAGCGGCCCTGTAGTAACTTCCACTCCAGGCGTGAGCTCTCGCTCCGGATGTCCTGGCGTTATGCTTTTCCACTGACGAAATTGTTTTATCTGATCCAAAGAAACAGCATAGCCCGTAAGATGCAGCAAGCTGTAGAGCAACATGGACCCATGGCCTGCTGACAGCACGAATCTATCTCTGTCATACCATTCAGGATTAGCCGGATTAGCTTTCAGATATCTATCCCAAAGCACATATGCCATTGGCGCAGCTCCGAGCGGTAATCCCGGATGTCCGCTCTTAGCCTTTTGTACTGCATCAATGGATAATGTACGGAGAGTATTGATACAAAGTTGATCGAGGGAGGGGTCGCTCATAAAGATCACCTTTTAAATTTTTTACATTAGCATCTGTCTATTGAAAAAAAAGCAATGTGTCAACATTTTTCGATTCTAAAAAAATTATTTTTATGGTATGCAGAGATTTGGAAGCAAGCGGTTGGTGCACATTATTAAAAATGAGGAATATCTCATGTTCAGCAAACCCTACAATTTTATGTCTTTTTGGGGCGTTAAAATTGGGATTGATCTCAGTTGGATTTTTATAGCGATTTTACTTACATGGTCTCTTGCTGCTGGATATTTTCCTTACTATTATCCTTCTCTTTCTTCCAGCACATATTTGCTTATGGGCCTGATTGGGATGTTAGGGTTGTTTGGTTGCATACTGCTTCATGAAATGGGACATGCGCTTGTGGCAAAATATTATAAATTGCCCATCTCTCAAATTATTCTCTTTGTTTTTGGCGGAGTAGCACAAATAAAGCAAGAACCTAAAAGCGCCAGGGCAGAGGTTTTAATGGCTATTGCTGGACCAATTGTGAGTGTCGTTCTTGTTCTGCTTATGTTTTACCTTACGCTTCTAGGTGTGTATGTGGGCTGGCCTGTGCAGGTGACTGGAATCACGAGCTATCTGGCTATGATCAATACAGTCATTCTGGTTTTTAATCTACTTCCTGCTTTTCCTCTTGATGGAGGGCATATTTTTCGTGGATTGCTTTGGGGTTGGACGCAAAATTTTGCATGGGCCACAAAGATTGCCACACGTGTAGGATCGGGATTTGGTTTTTTCCTTATTTTTCTTGGAATTTTCTTTTTTATCGCCGGAAATCTTATAGGCGGCATTTGGTTGGCGATTTTAGGCCTATTTTTGCGCGGTGCAGCCTTAGCATCACAAACACAATTTTACGTAGGCGAAGCTCTTCATGGCGAGAAAGTCATAAAATTTATGCAGCAGCATCCTATTGCAGTGTCTCCAAATGTTACCATCAAGGAATTTGTCGAAATGTATGTCTACCAATCGCATCATCACATCTACCCAGTAACAGATGCTGAAAATCTGGTGGGTTACGTGGGCTTAAACGAGGTAAAATCAGTGCCCATGGACAAATGGGAGACAACTTCAGTAAGACAAGTGATGGTGCCATTTTCAAAACTTCAAAAAGTTTCAACTGAAACAAGCGCTTTAGATGCCCTGCAGCTCATGCAGAAAGGCGAGGCATCTACACTTTTCGTCGTTGACGGAACTCGTCTTCTCGGAATCTTAACCGCTCAGGATCTCTTCAAAACCATTTCCCTGAAATTGGAGCTCGAATCAGCAGCACGCCGGTGAGGGTAAGTCAGAGTTAGGGATCGTACAGAAATAACTTTTACAGTTATAGAGGAGAAAAACGGTTCAGATCTTGACGATTTTTCCGAAGCTCGTATCCATAGATACCTGTGAGGAAAAATCGTCGAGAGATGAATCGATTTTTCCCTCTAGAACTGTAAAAGTTATTCCTGTACGATCCCTTACGATAATCTTTGCTGGAGCATAAGCGACAGAAAAGATCATCGAAAAGTAAGCACATCGCATTAGATAGGAAACCGGCAATCCAGTTCTTTGTTCAAAAGAAGTACATTAACACGGTCAGGGAAAAGGCCAAATAAGCGGCAATCTCTCTTCTCTAACAGCATATCCAGAAGCTCTTTCTCATGAATATTTCTGGCATAGGCTATTCTTCCCACCTGAAACAGAGCTGCCCTAAAAGAGATATGCGGATCAAACCCGCTTGCCGATTGCATCAGAAGATCAGGAGGAAGGTCAGCAACAGGCATATCTTGCCTTCGAAGAATAATTATTCTCTCAGCCACTTTTTTTAGGAGCAATTTTGAGGTCCAAGAAAGGTTCGATCCTCCAGAAACTTCTAGCAAGCCTACTTCAGGCCGAGAGGAGAAGTATTTGGGAGAAGAAAAATGCTGGCCAATCGTTTTAAATCCACAGAGAGTCTTCTCTACCACAATTGGAGAGCCTTCTGCTGAGTGCGGGAAAAAGATATGGGCCACACACCAAATTGCAAGTGGATAAATGACCCCAAAAAGAACAGAGCCAAACAACAGAATGACCCAGCCAAGCCGGCAATACTTTTTCACAGATATTCCTACAAAAACATACTGATAAAAAGGTCTATGAGTTTAATCCCTACAAAGGGGATGAGAAGGCCGCACGTTCCCCACATCCCTAAATTTCTACAAAACATTTTATTAGCGTCCACCGATTCAAACCGCACACCGCGGAGCGCAAGCGGCACAAGAGCAAGTATGATAAGCGCATTAAAAAGCACGCAGGAAAGGCATGCCGACTCGCTCGAATGAAGACCCATGATATTAATAATAGAAATCTCAGGACATATAGGCAAAAATACAACCGGGATAAGAACAAAGTATTTGGCTACGTCATTTGCTATACTGAAAGTTGTTAACGCCCCTCGTGTCATCAAAAGCTGCTTGCCAATACCAACCGCCTCAATAAGCTTGGTAGGATCGCTATCAAGATCAATAAGATTAGCTGCTTCTCGAGCAGCTTGAGTGCCGCTATTCATTGCCATAGCAACATCAGCCTTGGCAAGTGCTGGAGCATCATTTGACCCATCTCCTGTCATAGCAACAAGATGCCCCTTCTCCTGATAGGACTGAATAATGCGAAGCTTGTCTTCTGGGGTAACTTGCCCAAAGCATTCGTCCACTCCGGCTTCCGCAGCAATAGCAACAGCAGTTAGCTGGTTGTCTCCTGTAATCATGACCGTGCGAATGCCCATCTTTCGTAACAAAGCAAATCGCTCTTTTAAACCAGGTTTCACAATGTCTTTAAGAAAAATCGTTCCCAAAACAACATTTCCTTTTGTCACAAGGAGCGGCGTCCCGCCTTTTCTGGATATAGCTTCAACCTGCTCTTTGATAACAGGAGGCATATTTGCGCTGCTCGCACGAACCATCTTCTCAATAGCATCTGGAGCCCCTTTATGAAAGGACCCCAGATCACACTCAACACCGCTCATTCTCGTCTTGGCTGTAAAGGGTGTAAAAACCCATTTGCTTGAATCATATGTTTTTGAGCAGTTGTACTGTTCTCGAGCAAGCTTGACGATACTTTTGCCTTCAGGGGTCTCATCTGATAACGAGGAGATAAGCGCAGCTTCCGCCACTTCCTCGGGCTCAATCCCCGGGGCGGAGAAAAATTCTACAGCCTGACGATTTCCAAGGGTAATGGTTCCTGTTTTATCAAGAAGAAGGGTGTCTACGTCACCTGCCGCCTCAACGGCTTTCGGATCAACTGCCAAGACATTGTGGCGAATCATCCGATCCATACCAGCTATCCCGATCGCTGGAAGAAGCCCTCCTATTGTAGTGGGAATAAGACAAACAAGAAGCGAGATAGCAATAAATGGATCAAGAAAAAGGGTATGGCCCAAAAACCTGCTTGAGCTCTGATAAAGAGGGTTAAATGTTGCGACAACAATTAAGAAAACAAGGGTAAATCCAGTCAAAACTATGTGTAGAGCCTGTTCGTTGGGTGTTTTTCTTCTTCGTGCACCTTCGACAAGTTGAATCATTCTCTGTAAAAAGCCTTCGCCAGAACGTGCTGTCACCCTCACCACAATCCAATCAGAAATCACAGTTGTACCGCCAGTCACAGCACTGACATCTCCACCAGCTTCTCTTACAACCGGTGCACTTTCCCCTGTAACAGCGCTTTCATCAACAAGAGCTACTCCTTCGAGAACTTCTCCATCACAGGGAATAACCTCGCCTCGCTTTACAATGACTGTGTCCCCAGCTTCAAGCTCTGAAGCAAGTACAGACTCAAAGTTTTCCTTCTTAGATTGATCTGAAAGCCGCTTTGCTCCAGTCTCTAACTGCAACGATTTTAAAGAAGCAGCCTGTGCTTTGCCTCGCCCCTCTGCAATAGCTTCTGCAAAGTTAGCAAATAAAGATGTCATCCACAAGGCCAGGAGAAGAATCGCATGAAAACCTGCAGTCGGAGCTCCGCTCCAAACCTCATAGGCAAGAAAGCAGGTAAGCAGTGTGCTCACAAAAAACACAACAGACATGGTTGGGTTTTGGAGCAGCCGAAAAACCTTAAAAAGCTTTCTAAAAGCAGAAGGTATGGCTTCTTTCACAAGATCTATAGTTGTGATCTTCGTAGAGGTCTTATCCAAACGCATTGTTCCACATCTCACATAATGTCATATGTTCAATTCCTGGCCCCAAAACAAAGGCCGGAAGAAAGTTAAGTGCTCCGATAATCAGGATCACAAAAGCAAACCATAGCCCAAACGCTACTGTATCGGTCGGCAGGGTGCCTGCTCCTATAGCAACTTGTTTTTTTCCTGCTAAGGATCCGGCCAAGGCTAAAATCATAGCAGCGCTAAACAGGCGTGATATGTACATCACTATGCCTAAAAGCACATTGTAAAAGGGAATATTCGCATCAAGCCCAGCAAAACTGCTTCCGTTATTGGCAGCGGCTGAAGAAAAAGCATACAGAGCCTCGGTAACTCCGTGGGAAGAATGGGCTGAAAGGGAAGAGATGCCTATTGGCGTCGTGAGAACAATGGCTGTAGTAATAAGGACAAGAGCGGCTGGCAATATGGTAAGAAGTGTTACAAACTTCATCTCGCGCGTCTCGATTTTTTTCCCTAAATACTCAGGTGTTCTTCCTACCATAAGCCCAGCTGCAAACACAGCCACAAGCAAGAATACTATTGCTCCAGCCGCTCCGGTACCAACCCCGCCAAAAATAACTTCTCCCAACTGCATGAGAGCAAGAGGAACGCCTCCGCCAAGAGGCAAGTAAGAAGAGAGAGAGCTATTAACCGAACCAGTTGATGTCGCAGTAGTTGAGACGCTCCAAAAAATACTCCAAAAAGGCCCGAACCGGCATTCCTTGCCCTCCATATTGCCTGTTGCATGAAAGAGCTGAGTAGGCGCCAAAAATGGAATATCCGCTCCTTCTGCCCAAAAAGCAGCAGCACATGCAAACAAAAATAAGACACCCATAACAGAAAGAAGAAGAATTGCTTGGCGACGCATGCGCACAATCTCTCCAAAAGTTCTGCAAAGGGCTATGGGAATAAGAAGCATGAGGCCAATCTCCAAGATATTAGACCATGGAGAAGGGTTTTCAAAGGGGTGAGCAGCATTTGCGGCATATAATCCGCCGCCATTTGTACCGAGTTGTCTGATTGCAACATGAGTCGCGGTGCAGCCAAGAAGAATATCGCTCGTGTTTGAAGGGTTTTCATAAGATGAGTAGGTGGTTATCCCTTTGAAGGATTGGGGCACGCCGGTAGCTACCAAAAGCGGAGAAAAAAGAAGTGCCAGAGGAAAAAGAACACAGATACTTATCCGTACAAGATCTTTCCAAAAAGACCCGATCGTCTTTGTCTCTTTGTACACAAAAGCCCTTGAAAGGCAGCAAAGAAGGCAAATTCCTACAGCCGCAGAAAAGAAAAGCTGCGGCCCTAACCCCACGGCCCCTATAATCCAGCTCACATCTTTTTCGGGAATAGAGGATTGCCAGTCTGTATTGGTGACAAAACTAATTGCCGTATTGAAGGCTGTAAAAGCAGGCATGTTGTGCGCTGTTCTATCAAAAAAAGAGAGAAGCCCCTGAAATCGCAGCAGTAAAAAGAGCAACACTATTCCAAGCGTATGGAAGGCAAGTAGAGAGAAAAAATATTCTCTCCAGGTCATGTTCTGGAAATAGAGATTTCCTACACGGGAAAAGAGCTTTTTTTCGAGGGATAAAAAAGAGCGAAGAGGTTTTAACGATTCAGGATCTTCCACCACATAATAGATATATTTTCCTAATGGCCAGGCGAGCAAAAACACAACTGACAGAAAAACTGCTACAACCAAGAGAGCTGTGATCATTCAAATAGCTCCTCGAACAATAAGCTTACAAGTACATAGAGAGATAACCCAAAGAAGATGAACATCTCAATGTGCATTGATGTCATGATTTTCTCCCCACAAGAATAGACAGAAAACACCCAAACCCAAAAGCAGCAACTGTGAGCAGAGAAAAAACCAAAAATACGGATCTATCTTCCATCTATACCTCTTTTCCTGTACCTACCCCTCGATCAAGGGAAAGGGCCATAAGGTGAGCAAAAGCTTCTAAAAGAGGCCGTTGATCAGACAGGGACTTGCCTCCTGCATATATCCCAAGAGCTCCTACGCGTCGGTGAGCCACAGTGAGCGGGAGCCACAATCCCTTAGCAGAGGGAAGTGTATCTGTCTCAAAGCCCGCAGCCTCCTGATGATCAATTGCCCATTCAGCCGCCATAGTTTCAGTCATATCAAAAGGAGTGGCTACTTGTCCAAGCTGTTTACGCTGTCCCTCTTCAATAAGATATAAAAGTCCTTCAGCCGGCGAGAGTACTGCAAGGTGTTGGTTGAGCAATGCCAACATATCGTGCGGCCCAATAGCCGCTGCAAGGTCGCGGCTTAAGTCATACAGGCGAAAGATCTCTTGGTGGCGAGAAACGACCGTGCCAACAAGACGTCTATGTCGCTCCACAAGCATATTGACCATAACTCCTATTGACAAGGTTGCGGCAGAGAAAAGCAGCGGTTCTCCCCGAAGAATCCATTGATCAAAATCTTTCACATAAACAGCGTCAAGCATGAAGATTGCAAAAAAGACATACACATAAAAGCTAATGGGCCTTAAGAAAAGGGCAGCAAGAGCAACAGAGAGAAAGTAGCTTATAGCAAGGGAGGTTGGAGAAAAATACTCAGCAAAAGGACAAAGAATAATAGTCAGTAGAAGAACAAGCCCAAATGGAAGAGCTATCTTTGGTAAAAGTTCTGAAAAAGAGGGAAATCGTGCACCCGAAGACCGTAGCTGCCCTTTTACTTTTTCCCCTTTGCCGCTTGAAATAACATAAATATCAATTGCATCGTCCTTGCGAACAAGTTCATCTACCGGAGATTTATACCAAAACCTTTTCCACCATGGCATAAGCGAGTGTCCCAGAATAATCTGTGTTACTCCATTTGCTTTGGCATAGAGGAAAATGGTGTCTGCTATGGACTCGCCTGGAAGAATGATCGCTTTTGCTCCAAGCTCCTCTGCAAGGCGAAGGTGCTTTCCTATCTGGCTTTTCTCGTCAGGCGCGCGATAGGCCATATCAGGCGTCTCAACAAACGCCACAAGCCATTCAGCTTTGAGCATATCTGCAAGCCGCTTTGCGACTCGAATGACTCGTTCACTAAATGGGCTTGGACCAATAGATGCTAAAAGCTTAGGAGCAATGCCTAATGAAAGCTCTTTGGTCATTTTTACGCGGCCGCTATCTACAATAGCGGCGGTTTTTCTCAGTGCTATCTCCCGCAAAAGCTGCAGGTTTTCCATCTTAAAAAACTTATGGATCGCCCTTTGAGCCTGATCAGGCACATACACTTTTCCTTGGCGAAGCCGCTCCAAAAGTTCCTCAGGTGCCAAGTCAACAAGCTCAATCTCATCTGCAGCATCGAGTATTCTGTCAGGTACTCTTTCTCTTATGGCAATTCCTGTTGCCTGTTCGATTGGATCCTGAAAGCTTTCCAGGTGCTGGATGTTGAGGGTTGTGTAGACATCGATGCCAGCATCTAAAATCTCCTCCACATCCAAATATCGCTTATGGTGACGGCTGCCCGGAATGTTCGTATGGGCAAGCTCATCAACAATGACAAGCTGTGGTTTTCTTCTTAAGATGCCATCAAGATCAAGCTCCTGAAGCTCAACGCCTTTATACTTGATCCCTACAGTAGGGAACACTTCAAGTCCGACAAGGAGCTTCTCTGTCTCTTTTCGCCCATGTGTGAGGGCAAGTCCTATAAGAACATCCACTCCTTCAGCTTGCCGGACTCCTGCTGCTTCAAGCATAGCATAGGTTTTTCCTACTCCAGCTGCATACCCAAGAAATATCTTGAGCTTTCCTTTCTTTTCTGTGTCCACTTTTACTCCTACTATCCGCTTTTCCACCAGGACCAAGAGGAAAAGACATGCGAAAAAATCCTAATCACGTCGTGATACGTAAGATACAAGAGAAGGACAATTAAGAGAATTGCAAATGGTAAAACTATCTTCTCAATAGTCTCCACCTTCAAGCTGATGCCTGTCACCATTTCAAAAAGAGACAAAAGTACATATCCGCCATCTAAGACGGGCAGCGGGACAAGATTTAAAATAGCTAAGTTTAAGCTAATCATTCCAAGCCAAAACAAAGCTTCCTTGTACCCTATCGAACATTGCTGTTGGATCACATGCAAGATTCCCACAGGACCGCTCATCCACCGCGGACTTAAATACCCGCCAAAAAGAGCTGAGATGGTTTGATACACTTCCGCGAACACTTGAGAGCACACCTGGATAGGATTTGGGTTATAGAGAACTGCAGCATCTCGGACTCCATAGAGCCCTAGAAAGAGTTGCTTATCGCTTAGCATCACATTTTCTTGAGCTCTGGATCGCATCTGTGGATCCTCAATTGCCTGAATCGCTTTCTGCTCCGCTTCCTTGAGTGCTGCAACTTCGTCCTTATGCCCTGAATCCTCGAGAAGCTGCAATCTGGTGCGCGGAACAATTGGGTGAAGCAGGACAAAGGAATTGTTTACATTTTGCTGGCGGTCAGTGCCTATGGAATCAACAAGTTGTACAAAATGCTCGTCATAATAAGGCGCAGTAAATTCAGTATCAGATTTATCAAGAGGAGCTGGTTTAAGGATGCCTTTTTGCCGTTCTACAGCAAGAAGAACAGTTTTGTCCTGAAACGCATGCAAAATTTGCGCTGCTGAAGTTACTGCTTGGCCTCCTACTGAAACAATATGGTCGCCAGGCAAAAGTTTATCCGCTCTTTCCCCATCCACTCCTTTTTTTTCTGCTTCAAGAAATGGGACTGCTCCCTCCACAACACCATCGGAGGTAAGGTTATAGGGTAAAAACCAAAGATCATTCATCTTAGGCCCTGACACATCTCCTTCATACTGCCAGTCGGAAAGCTCTCCCTTCATTTCAGGCGTTATTTTGATCTCTCCCACTCGTACCCTCGGCACCCTCACATGCAAATAAGCATCTTTTCTTAAAATAGTGATGAATTGAAGGCCGTTATTGATGATCTCACTGAGCTGCGTGTAGGAAAACACAGGCTCTCCATCAACCCAAAGAATTCTGTCTCCTGGAAGAAGATCTGTACCTGGGGGAAGCATTTTACGAAGGTCCTGAGATCCTGCTTCTTTTTGCGGCTCCCAGATAAGAAAACTTGCTGGTGCAAGCACCCCTGTTGTCATAATCCCTTTCTCTAGAGCAAGAGGGTGCTGATAGGGAGCTATCTCAATTGTAGAAGTCTTGCCTGGCTGAGAGGCCACACCCAATTTTTCGACCTTCACCTGCATCACGGGGCCATTTGTCATAGCAGCATACAGATGATCTTTTGAATTTTGTACTGGCCTTCCATTATAGGAGAGGATGCGATCGCCTGGACGCACCCCTCGTGCATACAGCTGAGAATTAGGATCAACCCAGCCGACACGATTGGTCACATCGCTAAACGATTTTTCTCTTCCACCGCTGATCCAGATAAGAGCGAAAGCAGCCACAGCAAAGAGCACATTAAAAAGGGGGCCGCTTAAGGCAACGATGATTCTAGAAATTGGTTTTTTAGCAAAAAACCCTTCCGAACCAGCATCTGGTTGGCCTTTCTCCATCCCAGCGATCTTGACATATCCGCCAAAGGGGATCCAGCAGATATTAAACCTTACTCCCTTGTGCCAAAACGAATAGATAGGCCGTCCAAATCCAATGCCAAACGCCTCTACACGCATGCCTACTCGCCTTGCTGCGATATAGTGGCCTATTTCATGGACAAGAACAAGGACCCCAAGACCAAAAAGAGCTAAAATAAATGACATAATTCCTTCCACTACAATTCGGTATACCCTAACATACTTCGTGCCCGTGCCCGTGCAGGTGCCTCCGAATATCTTCTCGTAAAAATCTTCTCCATTATGGCAAACTTTGGACTTTTTTTGTTGTATATCGTCCGAAAATCCAGTATGTAGTACTGTTTCTCGTTTCGCTGACTTTGGCATTCTTTGTGGAGCGAAGGGCTATTAACCCCCCTCTATTGGGAGACCTTTTTGTGACTAGTTTAGACCCAGAGCTCTTAGACCAACCATTGCTTTCTCCAAGCGAAAAGCTTCCTGCTTCGCTTTTTAGTGACACAAGAGAACCTCGATGGATCTACCCGATAATTAACGACGAAGTAATGATAAGAATCATCAAAGAATTTCATCTTCATCCAGTTTTAGCAAAAATCCTTGTGAATCGGGGGCTGCTTCAGGATAAAGAAGTACACTCCTTTTTGTATGGAAGGCTCCCGGATTTATTTGATCCATTTTTATTTGAGGAGATGCCCAAAGCTGTCGAGCGCATCATGAAGGCAATACACAATGGAGAAACAATCCTTGTGTATGGAGATAATGACGTTGACGGTATGACTGGAACTGCACTTTTAGCTGAGTTTTTAACCTTTGTCGGCGGCAAGGCGATGTTCCATGTATCAAATAGAGCAGCGCTCCTCAGGCAAAGCATGATCTTGGATGCCCTTGAATTTGCCCTCAGACATCAGTGTACGTTGCTTATTACCGTGGACTGCGGCATCACAGCAGCCGAGCACATTGAAGAAGTTGTGCGGCAGGGGATTGATGTAATTATCACAGACCACCATGAGCCCACTGCAAAAATTCCTCATTGTATCGCAACGCTTAACCCAAAACTTTTAAACTGCGTGTATCCCAACCGAGATCTGACCGGCGTTGGCGTAGCGTTTAAACTAGCGCACGCCATGACGGAATACATCCTTCAACATGATGGACTCCCCTTGGGCAAGAAGATTGATTTAAAGCGGTACCTTGATCTTGTTGCTATAGGAACAGTTGCCGACATGGGGGCGCTGCGAGGGGAAAATAGAATTTTGGTAAGTTATGGTCTGGAGCAGCTTCGCAAAACAAAACGCATTGGGCTTACAAAGCTTCTTCAAGTTTGTGAAGTTGACATACATGACGTTACAACTTCAGTTATTGCCTCAAAAATAGCGCCTCGCCTCAACAGCCTTGGCCGCATAGCAGAGCCAGAAGATGGTGTGCGCATCTTGCTTGTGAGAAACGCTCTTGCAGCAGAAAAGCTTGCAGGAGAACTGAATCTCTACAATATCGAGCGGCAGAAAATTGAACGGGCCATGACAAAGGATATTGACCGCGTACTTCAAGAAAACAAAAATCTGCTGAAGGAAAAAGCCATTGTTCTTTCCTCAAGAAAGTGGCATCCGGGAATTATCGCAATCCTTGCTATGCGTTTGGCAAAATTTTTCAACCGCCCATGCGTCATTCTCTCGCTTGATGGGTTGATTGGCAAGGGAAGTGTTCGCTCTATCGAAGAATTTCCCGTGCTGCCAGCCTTAAAAGAGCTCTCTGATTTACTTCTCAACTTTGGCGGGCATGATGCAGCAGCTGGGTTAACGATCAAGGAGCAGTGCATTGATGAATTTACTCGCCGATTTATTGCTATTGCCAATGCCCAGTTAAAAGAATCCCAAGTCACACCCAAGCTCAATCTTGACGCAACGGTAAGCTTTGACGAGCTCTCTTTTGATCTGATGGATTCATTAAAGCTTCTTGAGCCCTATGGACATGGCAATCCTCCCCCAATTCTCTACACAGAAGCAATGCAGGTGCATGAACCAAAGGTGTCGAAAAAGACTGGAATCCGCCTGTTTTTGGAACAAAATGATCGTATGCTGGAAGGCATTGCCCCAGGCCAAGCCCAACGACTTGAATCAATCAAAGGCTGGCGCGGCCCTCTTCGAGTAGCATATACCCCTCAAGTAAGCGGCTCCACCATCCATTTACTTGTGAGAGATTTTCAAAGAGTAAAAAAGGCAGTGCACATGTCTCCGACTACGTCGGAGACATGAATATGAAAGATATGTTATTTATTTAAAGGTTTTTCTCTTATATCGACCTCGAAGTCTAACCTGTGAGCACGTAACCATGGGTCAGCGACAACCTCCTTTCCTGCCAGACCTGCCCAGTAATCAAATCCTAAAAGAATAAGATTGACGCCTGGTATCGCCGAAAAAAAGCCTCGGGCAACTTCGCGAATTCCGGTTGCCAACTCATATGCCCCTTTCCCCATCTGAAGAGCACTAAATTTTAGAGTGTTTTCACTCGATTGTGCTTTGGGCAGAAAAACAGAAGATAGAGTTCCTATACATCCGATCCCAATTCTTACAACCCCTTGAATAGCACATTCCAACCCGACACCTACCTTACCTATCGCTGTAAATGTAGAGATACCCGGTAGATAGGTATTATAACCTTTGACCCAACTTACTATTCTTGCACCAAAGCTTCCAGATTCTTCCTTTTTTGGTCCTTCCGCATCCTTTTGAGGAGCGGCAGGAACTGTAGCTGATAGTTCCGGTGTTTTTATTGATTGCGCATCTCCCATACTCATAATAATTCTCCTATAAAAAGTTCAGGATAATAT